>NZ_JASATQ010000053.1:0-36409 GCF_038440415.1 Sphingomonas sp. OTU376
TTCTCCGCCGTGGCGCGTGTGGCCCTGGACCCCGGCTTTCGCCGGGGAACAAGAGGGAGTCTCTCCGCATGACCGAATGGTGGAAATCCGCCGTAATCTACCAGATCTATCCGCGCTCCTTCCAGGACACGAACGGCGACGGCATCGGCGATTTGCAGGGGATCGAGCGCCGCCTCGACGACCTCAAGGCGCTCGGGGTCGACGCGATCTGGATTTCCCCGATCTTCCCCTCGCCCATGGCCGATTTCGGCTATGACGTCGCCGACTATTGCGGGATCGACCCGCGCTTCGGCACCCTGGCGGACTTCGACGCGCTGCTCGCCGCCGCCCACGCACGCGGCATCCGCCTGCTGCTCGATCTCGTCCCCAACCACACCTCGGACCAGCACCCCTGGTTCCAGGAAAGCCGATCGGCCCAGGACGATCCCCGGCGCGACTGGTATATCTGGCGCGATGCCAGGCCCGACGGCTCGCCGCCCAACAACTGGATCAGCGATTTCGGCGGCTCGGCCTGGGAGTGGGACGAAGCCACCGGCCAATATTATTACCACGCCTTCCTCAAGGAGCAGCCCGACCTCAACTGGCGCAACCCGGCGGTGCGCTCGGCTATGCTGGACGTGCTGCGCTTCTGGTTCGAGCGCGGCGTCGACGGCTTCCGCATCGATGTGCTGTGGCACATGGTCAAGCATGTCGACCTGCCCGACAATCCGGTGAACCTGGACTGGGCGCCCGGCCAGGCCGATTACACCCGCGTCCACCAGCTTCACTCGACCGACCAGCCCGAAGTCCATGGCATCGCCGGCGAGATGCGCGCGATCGCCGACGAATATGGCGCCCGCGTCCTGATCGGCGAGATCTACCTGCCGGTGCCGAAACTGGTCGGCTATTACGGCACGCCCGAGCAGCCCGGCGTCCACCTCCCCTTCAACTTCCAGCTGATCGGCGCCGAGTGGAACGCGCCCGGCCTGGCGAAGATGATCGCCGACTATGAAGCCGCGCTCCCGGCGGAGGGCTGGCCCAACTGGGTGCTCGGCAATCACGACCGCCCGCGCATCGCCACCCGCGTCGGCGCGGAGCAGGCCCGCGTCGCGATGATGCTGCTCCTCACCCTGCGTGGCACGCCCACGCTTTATTATGGCGACGAGATCGGCATGGAGGATGGCGAAATCCCCGCGCACCTGGTGCAGGACCCGCGCGAGATCCGCGATCCCGGCATCGGGCTCGGCCGCGATCCGGTGCGCACGCCGATGGCCTGGGACGCGACCACGAACGCCGGCTTCAGCCCCGCCGACCCCTGGCTGCCGCTCCACCCCGACTGGATCGCCCGCAACGTCGAGGCGCAGCGCGGCGACCCCGCCTCGCTATGGCGCCTGACCCAGAAGCTCCTCTTCCTTCGCCACGAACACCGCGCACTCGCGCTCGGCGACTACCACCCGGTCGATGCCGGCGGCGACCTGCTCGCCTTCGAGCGGTGCTACGCGCATGACCGGCTGCTGGTCGTGCTCAACCTCGGCGACACGCCCCAGGGCTTCGCCATCCCCGAATGGGCCGAGGACTTCACCGTGCTCGCCTCCGCGCGCGGCGGCCACGACCCCGCGCTGCTCTCCCCGAACGAAGGCTATATCCTGGGATGAAGATCGCGATGCTGGCGCCGATCGCGTGGCGCACGCCGCCGCGCCATTACGGCCCCTGGGAACTGGTGACGAGCCTGCTGACCGAGGCTTTGGCCGCGCGCGGGATCGACGTGACCCTGTTCGCCACCCGGGACTCGATCACCGCCGGCACGCTCGATGGCGTGGTGCCGATGGGCTATGAGGAGAGCCCCGACATCGACGCCAAGGTCTGGGAGTACGCGCATCAGTCGCACCTCTTCGCCCAGGCGGACCGATTCGACCTGATCCACAATCAGGCCGATTTCCCGGCCCATGCCTATGCCCCGCTGATCGACACGCCGATGGTGACGACGATCCACGGCTTCTCCTCGGATCGCATCCTGCCGATGTACAAGCCGTTCGAGGGCCGGGTGCACTATGTCGCGATCAGCAACGCCGATCGCCACCCGGCCTTGCGCTATGCAGACACCATCCATCACGGCATCCGCCTCGACGAATTTCCCTTCGAGCCCGAGGGTGGCGAGGACCTGCTGTTCTTCGGCCGCATGCACCCGGACAAGGGCGCCGCCGAAGCGATCCAGCTCGCCCGCGCCACCGGGCGGCGCCTGAACCTGTACGGCATCATCCAGGACCAGGGCTATTTCGACCGCGAAGTCGCGCCTTTCCTCGACGAGCGCATCGCCTATCACGGCCCCGTCGGCGGCGCGGAGCGCCTGCGCGCGCTGGGCAAGGCGCAGGCGCTGCTCCACCTGATCAACTTCGACGAGCCCTTCGGCCTGTCGGTGATCGAGGCGATGGCGTGCGGCACGCCGGTAATCGCGATCAATCGCGGCAGCATGCCCGAGCTGATCGTCGATGGCGAAACCGGGTTCCTGGTCGCTTCGGTCGGCGAGGCGATCGCCGCGCTGGGCCAGGTGGAAGGCATTAACCGCGCCACCTGCCGCGCCCGGGTTGCCGAGCATTTCTCGGTCGAGGCGATGGCGGACAAGTACATCCAGCTCTACCGGCGCATCCTGGGCACCTAGCCATTCCCATGGCAGTTCCCCGGCGAAGGCCGGGCCCCAGGGTTTCTCTGCCGTATCGCCTGTGGCCCTTGGCCCCGGCTTTCGCCGGGGAACAGCTTCCCCAAACGCTAGCCGGAAAAAGCCGGCTGGTACGCATAAAGCCCCGGCGTCCCGCCCGTCATCACGAACAGCACATCGCCGCTCAGCGACCCCTCGCGTAGCCCCGCCAGCACGCCCGCAAACGCCTTGCCGCTATAGACCGGGTCGATCAGCAGCCCTTCCTGCCGCGCCATCAGCCGCACCGCCGACAGCATCGCCTCGGTCGGGATGCCATAGGCTTCGCCCCGCTGCGAACCGTCGATCCGGAGATGCTCCGCCCCCAGCGCCCCACGCCCGAGCAGCGCCCGCGTCTCGTTGGCCAGCGCCAGCGTGCCACGTTCCGCCTCCGCCAGTTCGGCCAGCACGGTGAACGACAACACGCGCCGGGGATCGCCGATCCCGGCGGCAAGCCCGGCATGCGTGCCGTGGCTGCCATTGGCGACGATTACCGTGCTGAACCGTAGCCCCAGCTCGGCTTCCTGCGCCTCGATCTCCGCCGCGCATGAAGCATAGCCGAGCGCGCCGACCGGCGAGGAGCCACCCGATCCGACCACATAGACCTTGCGCCCCTCCGCCCGCAGTATCTCGGCCCGCGCCTGCGCGGCCGCCAGCGAATCCGCTCCGCGCGGCAAATGATGCACCACCGCGCCGAACAGCCCATCGAGCAGCTGGTTGCCGTTGTGGAGATAGGCGGGATCCTCGCGCGGTACCGTATCGGTCAGCATCAGCTCGGCCTTGAGCCCCATCCGCGCCGCCGCCGCCGCGCTCAGCCGGGCGTGGTTGGATTGCCGCGCGCCGGTGGTGATGAAGGTGTCGCAATCCTCGGCAATCGCGGCGCCCAGCAGATATTCCAGCTTGCGCAGCTTGTTGCCGCCGCCGCCCAGCCCCATCAAATCGTCGCGCTTCACGAACAGTCGCGCACCCTTCAGCCCCAGCGCATTCTCCACCCGCTCCAGCCGCTGGATCGGAGTCGGCGCGTCGAACAGGGCAATGCGGGGAAAGGCGTCGAGGTTCATCGGAAGGGCACCAGCAAAGAAGGGTGCGCTTTCATACCCTCCATCGTCATCCCGGCGAAAGCCGGGATCTCATGCCGTAGCGCAGGGAAGGTGCCGCACGGGACCCCGGCTTTCGCCGGGGTGACGGAGGGGGCTACAGCGCCGGCTTGCACCCGCGCGTCTGATACACGCCGCGCAGGAAGCCGCGCCGGGCAAAGCCGGCATCGACCGCCGCATTGAGCTCGCGTTGCGCCGAAGCCGCGCCGCTCACTTCGCGGACCAGCCCGCGGAACGGCACGATCAGCCCGGCCACGGTGTCGCCGGTCACCTTTACCTTGCGGCTCTTCTTGCGATTGACGCCCTGGACGAAATCGGGTCCCAGCGCCTCGCCGAGATCATCGAACGCGTCGGCGATCTGTGTGCATTTCGACAGGCCGGACAGGCTGTAGGGCGCGGCCGCCGCTTTCTGGAGAACCGGCGGAATCTTCGTCTTCACCGCGCCGACATCCTTGGCCGGCTGCTCGGCAATATCGCCGGCGCGCTCCGCGGTGCTCTGCTGCTTGTCCTGGGCAAAAGCGGGACTGGTCGCCAGCATCGCCGTGGCAAGGCCGATCCAAAGGCTCGATCGCATGCACTTCCTCCTGTTGCCGCCCCGGTATCGAGATAGGGAGCGGCTATGCCTGCGCCAACCAGAAGGATTGGCCGGCATGCGAACTATACTGCCGTCATCCCCGCCTTCGCGCGGATGACGAGAGAGACTATGCGTACTGAAGCCACCCAGCAAAACCCGCCGCTCAGGCGATCGCCCAGATCAGCAGCCCGACGAGTATCGCGATCACGGCCATCGCGATCAGGCAGCCGGCGGCGCCAAATCGCTTCTCGATGATCCAGGCGCTGCCCTCGACACACGCCTGCAGCACGATCTCGAACAGGCCCTCGAACAGGAAGCTCATTCCGCCGCCAACAGGCTCTCCGCCCCGCCCAGGTCCACCGACACCAGCCGGCTGACCCCGCGCTCGACCATGGTCACGCCGAACAGCCGGTGCATGCGGCTCATCGTCGCCGCATTATGGGTGACGATCAGGTAGCGCGTCGCGGTCTCCTCGGTCATCTTCTCGAGCAGGTCGCAGAAGCGATCGATATTGGCATCGTCGAGCGGCGCATCGACTTCGTCGAGCACGCAGATCGGCGCCGGATTGGTCAGGAACAGCGCGAAGATCAGCGCGACGGCGGTGAGCGCCTGCTCGCCGCCCGAGAGCAGGGTCAGCGACTGGAGCTTCTTGCCCGGCGGCTGCGCCATGATCTCGAGTCCGGCCTCCAGCGGATCGTCCGAATCGATCAGTTCGAGATGCGCCGCGCCCCCGTTGAACAGCGTCGAGAACAGCCGGCGGAAATGCTGGTCGACCGCTTCGAACGCCGCCAGCAAGCGTTGCCGGCCTTCGCGATTCAAGGTTCCGATCGAGCCCCGCAGCTGGTTGACCGCCTGGTGCAGCTCGTCGCGCTCGGCGGCGTTGCTGGTGAAGGCGGCTTCCAGTTCGGCGAGCTCGGTCTCGGCGACCAGATTGACCGGCCCGATCCGTTCGCGCTCGGCGTTGAGTTTCTCATGGCCGGTCGATTCCTCCTCGGGCGTGCGCACCGTGGCTTCGTCGAATCCGGCCTTTTGCGGCAGGAGCGGCGGCGGGCATTCGAATCGCTCGCCCGAGATCCGCCCCATCTCGATGCGGCGCATCTCCTGGTTCTCGGCACGCGCGACCGCGCCGGCGCGCTGCTCGCGGGCCTGGGCCAGCACTTCATTGGCGCCGCGCACCGCGCCTTCGGTCTCGCGCACCGCGATCTCGGCGTCGCGCTCGGCGGCCTGGGCGGCGGCGCTCTCGATCCGTGCCTTTTCGGTCGCGGCCTCGGCCTCGGCGAGCTGCGCCTCGAGCGCCGCGGGCTTGCCGGCCAGCGCTTCGTTTTCCTCGGCAAGCTGGAGCGCGCGCTTGTCCATCTCGTTGGCGCGCCGTGCCGCATCGCCGGCGCGCGACTTCCAGCTCTTCGCCTCGGCACCGGCCGCGGCATGGCGTTCGCGCGATGCCGAGATCTCGCGCTCCAGCGTGCCGCGCTCGGCCCGGGCGCTGGCGGAAGCGGCGCGCTTGCCCTCGGCATCGCTCGACAGCGCCTGCACCCGGGCACGCGTCTCGGTGCCGTCGGGCAGCGCCGCCTTGGCTGCCTCGGCGCGGTTCAGCTCGGTCGCGGCTTCGTCCTGCTCGGCGGCGACGCGGCGGATGCGCGTGTCGAGATCGGCGCGCTGCGAATCGAGCCGCTCCAGCTGCGCCGTGGCGCGGTCCTCGGCACGCCCCGCCTCGCGGCCCGCATTGTCCGCATGCTCCAGCACCCGCCGGCAATCACTGGCCGCGCGCCGCGCCTCGGCGATATTCTCCTCGATCCGGGTGAGCTCGGCATCGGCGCTCTCGACCGCGCGCACCGCCGCCGGCCGCGCCTTCTCGATCACGGCGAGCCGGTTGACCCGCACCAGACGCTCGGCCGCCGCGGCGCCCCCGGACTTGGCGACATAGCCGTCCCAGCGCCGCAGCGCGCCCGCCAGCGTCACCAGCCGCTGACCGACGGCAAGCGGCTGGCCCTTGTCCTCCTCGGCAACCAGCACCTGCGCCAGCCGCCGCGACAATCCTGCCGGCGCCTGGACATGCTGGCCGAGCGGCGTAGTGCCCGAAGGCGCGCCGGGATCCCCGGCCTGGGGCTCGGCACCGGCCCAATAGCGCTCGGCGCTGGTATCCAGACCGGCTTCGAGATCGTCACCCAGAGCCGCCGCGAGCGCGCGCTCATAGCCGGCATCGACCTTGAGCTTGTCGAGCAGCCGGTCTTTGTCCGAAGGCCGGGTCGCCTTGGCGAGCGCGGCGGCTTCGCTGTCGAGCTGGGCGAGCTCGGCATGCGCGCCGGCGCGCTTGGCCTGGGCATGGTTGCGCGACTCGATCGCGCTGCGCTCCTCGGCATCGGCCCGCGCCAGCCCGGTCCGCGCGCTCTCCGCCTGGCGGATCGCCTGCGCCCGTGCCTCGGCGGCGCGTGCCTTCTCGGCCTGGAGGGGCTCGGGATCGGGCAGCGCCTTCAGTTCCGCGTCGATCCGCGCCCGGTCACGCTCCGAGCGCTCGACCCGCGTCCGCGCCGCCACCAGAGCGGCCTCCGCAACGCGTGCCTCGGCCGCTTCGCTCGCCTGCGCCGCCAGCGCCTGGGCCAGCGCGACCTCGGCATCACGCGCCGCGCGCTCGGCATCGGCCAGCGCCGCATCAAGGTTCGGCATCCGCGCCGTCGCCTCGGCGATCCGCTTGTCGAGTGCCTTCAGTTCCTCGTCGAGCCGGGCCAGCGCCTCGGCGGCATCCCTGGCGAGCGCGCCTTCGCGGCCGCGATCCTCCTCCAGTCGGCGCACCGAATCCTGCACCTCGGCGATCCGCCGCTCGACCGCCGCCTTGTCCGATCGCAGCGTCGCGAGCCCGTGCATCGCCTCGGTCGCCTTGTCGCGCACGGCCAGCGCCTCGGCGCGCAGCGTGGCGAGCTTCTCCGCCGCCTCCAGTTGCACCGCCACCGCCGAATCATGCGCCTTGGTCCGCTCGGCGACCAGCGCCTCGGCCGCGGTCGCTTCCTTCTTGGCCGCGTCCGCCGCGCTCGCCGCGTCGCGCCAGCGGGCGAAGATCATCCGCGCCTCTGCAACACGGATCCGGTCGGAGAGCTCGCGGTAGCGCTCGGCCTGGCGCGCCTGGCGCTTCAATTGCGCGGCGCGCGTCTCCTGGTCGCCGATGACCTCGTCGAGCCGGGTGAGGTTCGCCTCGGTCGCGCGCAGCCGCTGCTCGGCGTCCTTGCGGCGCACATGCAGGCCGGCGATGCCCGCGGCTTCTTCCAGCATCGCGCGGCGCTCGCCCGGCTTGGCCTGGATGATCGCGCCGATCCGCCCCTGGCTGACCAGCGCCGGCGAATGCGCGCCCGTCGCCGAATCGGCGAACAGCAGCGCCACGTCCTTGGCGCGCACGTCGCGCCCGTTGATCCGGTAGGCCGAGCCCGCGCCGCGCTCGATCCGGCGGACGACTTCCAGCTCGTCATCGCTGCCGACCTGGTCGGCCTGGATGGTAACCTCGGCGAAGTCGCGCGAGGGGCGGGTGGCGGTGCCGGCGAAGATCACGTCTTCCATGCCGGCGCCGCGCATCGACTTGGCGCTGGTCTCGCCCATCACCCAGCGCAAGGCTTCGAGCAGGTTGGACTTGCCGCAGCCATTGGGGCCGACGATCCCCGTCAGCCCCGGCTCGATGCGCAGATCAGCCGGGTCGACGAAGCTCTTGAAGCCTGTCAGCCGCAGCCGCTTGATCTGCACGGCGTCCCCCGCCCCCTAGGCGTCAGCGCGCGCCGGCTGCCTTGAGCAGCGGCTCGAGCTGCTCCCAGCTGCCGGCCTCGACCTTCTTGCCGTTGATGAAGAAGCTCGGGGTGCCGTTCACGCCATAGACGGTCGCGCCGTCGGCATTGACCTTGGCGATCTCGTCGATCTTCTTCTGGTCGCCCAGGCACTGGCGCGCCTTGGCTTCGGGCACGCCATACTGCTTCATGAAGTCGATCATGCCGAGCTGCTCGGCAAAGGCGACCGCGGCCTGGGGCGGCGGCATCTGCTGGAGCTGCTGGATCAGCTGCGGCTGGGTCTTCACCAGCTGCTCGGTGCGGGTCAGGAACGTGTCCTGGTTCTCGAAGAACTTGTCGAGCACCGGGAAGAAGCTCTCGTCGGGCACGCACTGGTTGAGCAAAGCCGCGGCGAGATCGGGTGCGCCGTGGATCAGGAAGTCGCGGAATTCCCAGCTGACCTTGCCGGTGGCGATATAGTTCTTGCGCAGCGGCTCGGGCGCGGTGCGGCCGAACAGCCCGCAATAGGGGCAGTTGCGCGAGCCATATTCGACCAGCTTGATCGGCGCGTCGGGATTGCCCTGGCGATAGCCGCCATCGGTGGTCTTCACGATCACGTCGGTCCAGGCCTTGCCCGCCGGCGCGGTCACCGCCTTCACCGGGGCCGAAGCGGTGACGTTGCCCTCGCCGCCGCCGCCGCAGGCCGCGAGCAGGCCGGCCAGCGCCAGCACCGGGATCAGGGCGAATTTGATACGCATAGCTCTGCTTTCTCCAGGGTATTCGATACGATCAGGCGCCATTGGCCCACAGCTCGGGCAGCAATCTGTCCCAGGTGAAGGCGCGCAGCTTGCGCCCATTGATGATGAAACTGGGGGTGCTGTCCACCTGATAGACGTTGACCGCGTCCGCATTGGTCTTGGCGATCCGCCCGATCAGCTTCGGATCGGCCAGGCACTGGCGCGTCCTGGCCTCGGGCAACCCTTGAGTCTTCATGAAGGCGATCAGCCCCATCGCCTCGGCGAATCTGGTCGCCATCTGGCCCGGCGGCAGCTTCTGCCATGCCTCGACCTGCTTGGGCTGGCCGTCGACCAGCTTGTGCAGCCGGTCGTCGAACGTCTTCTGATTGGCGTAGATCGCGTCGAGCACCGGGAAGAAGCGCGCGGTCGGCACGCACTGGTTGACCAGCGCCATCGCCAGGTCGGGCGCGCCGTGGATCAGGTAATCGCGATATTCATAGCTCACCTTGCCGGTGGCGATGAAGTCGCTGCGCAGCGGCGGCACGCCGTCGGCGGCGAAGCGCCCGCAGGTCGGGCACCCGCGCGAGCCATATTCGACCAGCTTCACCGGCGCATTCGGATTGCCCTGGCGGAAGCCGCCCTCCGGCGTGATCGCGACGGTCGCGGTCCAGTTCGGCGCGGCGGCCGGGCGGGCGGCGGGCCTGGCTGCGGGCTTCGCCGCCGGCTTGCGCGCCTGTTGCGCCGAAGCGCCGCCGGCCACGGCACCGCCAACCAGGGCAAGCGCAACCGCGCCGGCAGTCATCATCACGATACGCATCAGTCGATCCGGCCGATCTTGGGCTTCTCGTCGCTCGCGGCGACACCGGCGGCCAGTGCCTCGAGCACGGCCTTGAGTTCAGGGTCGGCGATCCCGCGCAGGCTCTCGCCCATCGCTTCGCTCAGCGGCTTGAGGCTGGGCGGCGGCGCGGCCTTGGCCGGCGCCTTCACCTGCCCGTGGCGGATCGCGATCTTCGCCACCGCCGGATAGCCGAAGAAGCGGTTCACCCGGTCCATGATCTCGGGCGCGACATGCTGCATCGTCGGCGCGAAGGCGCCCGAGACGATCAGGCTCAGCACGCCCTGCTCGCGCTTGCCCTGGGGGAACTTGATCGATTCGGGGATCGAGACCCGGGCATAGCGCTCGCCGACGATCTCGCCCCAGCGGCTGACGATCGAATGCTGGATGAAGCCGAACTTGCGGAAGCTGGCCGCGCCGACATCGGGCAGCAGCTCGGAGACCGAGCGGGCGCGCAGCGCGCGCTGCGGCTCGGGCTTGGGCTGGCGGGTAGTGGCGCGGGGGGGCTTCGTCATTTCCACCAACCCATGCCATAGGGCCCTGTGCCCGACAACGCCCCCCGTACAATCGTTCCCCTCGCAATCGCTCCCGCGCTGCTCCATTGGTACGACCATAACGCCCGCGACCTGCCCTGGCGCGCGCGGCCCGGCGCCAATGCGCCCGATCCCTATCGCGTCTGGCTGTCCGAAGTGATGCTCCAGCAGACCCAGGTCGCCAGCGTCATCCCCTATTTCGACAAGTTCACGCGCGCCTGGCCGACGGTGGAGGCGCTCGCCGCCAGCGAGGATGCCGACCTGATGGCCGCCTGGGCGGGCCTTGGCTATTATGCCCGCGCCCGCAACCTGCTCGCCTGCGCCCGCGAAGTGGCGCGGCGCGGGGCGTTCCCGGACACCGAAGCCGGCCTGCGCGAACTCCCCGGCGTCGGCGGCTATACCGCCGCCGCGATCGCCGCGATCGCCTTTGGCCGCCGCGCGGTGGTGGTCGATGCCAATGTCGAGCGCGTCGTCTCGCGGCTGTTCGCTCTTGAGGAAGCGCTGCCCGGCGCCAAGGCCCGGATCTACGCGCTCACCGACTCGGTCACCCCGGAACTCCGCTCGGGCGATTTCGCCCAGGCGATGATGGATCTGGGAAGCGGAATCTGCACCGCGCGGTCGCCCAAATGCCTGCTCTGCCCGTTGCGCGCGCATTGCGCCGGCTTCGCGGGCGGCACGCCGGAACGCTTCCCCATCAAAAGCGCGAAACCGCCCAAGCCCCAGCGCTACGGCACGATGTTCTGGCTCGAGCGCGATGGCCGGGTGCTGCTCGTCCGCCGCCCGGACAAGGGCCTGCTGGGGGGTATGCGCGCACTGCCCACCGGTTCCTGGACCGATTCGCCGCCCGGTCTGGAAGGCGCCCCAATTGCCGCCGGATGGCAGCTGCTCGACGAGCAGGTCAGCCACGGCTTCACCCATTTCAACCTCGACGTCGCTCTTGCGGCTGCAACAATCGCAGCGCATGCAGGCGCCGCCGTGGAAGGCGAGTGGTGGCCGGTCGCCGATCTCGAATCGGCAGGCCTGCCCACCGTATTCGCCAAGGCGGCACGGACATTCAGGAGACGGCTATGCGCGCAGTGATCGGTTTCGGCATCGGGATGGCGGCACTGGCCGCGCCCGCCTTCGCGCAGACGGCGCCCACGCCGCCCGCACCGGCCAAGGTCACTGCCGAGACCGCGCTCGCCCAACGCTATGTCGCCGAAGGCAAGGTGCCCGGCATCGTCATCGTCACCGGCCGCGGGCAGGGCGAAGTCACGGTGGTCACCAATGGCCGGGTCGCCAATGAAGCCACCGCGCACAAGGCCGATATCGACAGCCTGTGGCGCGTCTATTCGATGACCAAGCCGATCACCGGCATCGCCGCGATGATCCTGGTCGAGGAAGGCAAGCTCAAGCTCGACCAGCCGATCAGCGACTTCATCCCGGCGTTCAAGGACATGAAGGTGCTGGTCGATCCGTCCAAGGACCTGACCACCCGCCCGGCGACGAAACCGATCACCGTGCGCAACCTGCTCACCCACACCGCCGGCCTCGGCTACAACATCATCACCAAGGGACCGCTGCTCGACGAGTATAACAAGCTCGGCATCAATCCGGCCCAGGTGAACGTGCCGATGGAAGCGCAGATGGCGCCGGCCCGGCCCGACACGCTCGAGGAATTCGCCAACCGCACGGCCTCGCTGCCGCTGATCGCCGAGCCGGGTGCCAAGTGGAGCTATTCGATCGGCCTCGATATCCTCGGCCGGGTGATCGAAGTCGCCGGCGGCATGCCGTTCGATCAGTTCGTCAACACGCGCATCTTCAAGCCGCTCAAGATGAAGCAGAGCTACTGGACAGTGCCGGCGGGCAAGGTCGGCAATTTCGCCAGCAACTATGTGTTCATGGGCAGCCAGCGCATTGATGCCGATCCGGCGGCCAGCTCGATCTATCTCAAGAAGCCCGAATTCCCCTATGGCGGCGCTGGGCTGGTGATGTCGGCGCGCGACTATGATCGCTTCCTCCACATGCTGCTGAACGGCGGCGCGCTGGACGGTGCCCGCATCCTCAAGCCCGAGACGGTGGCGCTCGCCATGTCGGACCTGCTGCCGGCGGGCACCGACACCTCGGCACTCAATGACATGACCAGCGATACCGGCGCCCGGCTCGGCTTCGGCGCGGGCGGCTCGGTCTATCTCGCCGATGCGCCGGGCGGCCCGGGCAAGGGCACGTTCGGCTGGGGTGGCGCCGCCGGCACGATCGCCTGGGTCGATCCGGTCCACAAGCTGCGCGCCGTCGCGATGATCAACCTGTTCGGCGACACCGAGCTCAAGCGCGCGGTCTCCAAGGCTGTGTACGCCGATCTCGCCAAGTGAATCGGAGCAAATGACGCTTACCCCAGGTTTCACCGGCGGCACGCTCGATCGTGCCGACCGGGTTCGCCACGATCCCGAGCTGCTCGCCACCGCGCTGGCCGATCCGCGCGCGCGCCTGCTGGTGCTCGACGGGCTCGACCCGGTGCTGGATGAAGACGGCCACCTGACCTGGACCAGCTTGGCCGAAGCGCAGGGCGAGCTGCTGTTCCTCGGCTTCGAGGCGGGCGAGCCGCGCTTCGTCTCGACCTTGCCGGAGGGGATGCCGGTGCCGATGGGCCGCTCGCCGGCGCTGTTCGCGATGCTCGATCGCTTCGCGCCGGCCGATGCCGCCAATTACGCGTCGGCGCGCGGGCTGGTCTTCTGGCATGGCCGCAACCGCTTCTGCGGAAATTGCGGCACGCACACTTCGGTGTCGCATGCCGGCTGGGGGCGGAGCTGCCCCCATTGCGGCGCCGAGCATTTCCCCCGGGTCGAGCCGGTGGTCATCATGCTCGCCGAGCGCGGCGACATGGCGCTGCTCGGCCGCCAGCCGAGCTGGCCCCCGGGCCGCTACTCGGCGCTCGCGGGCTTCCTCGAAGTCGGCGAATCGATCGACGAGGCGGTGCGGCGCGAGACCTGCGAGGAATCGGGCATCCGCATCGGTGCGGTCCGCTATGTCGCCAGCCAGCCCTGGCCCTTCCCGGCCTCGCTGATGGTCGCCTGTATCGGCGAAGCGCTCAACGACGACATCCGGATCGACGTGCACGAACTGGAGCATGCGGACTGGTTCAGTCGCGAAGATGTGCGCCGCGCGCTCGCCCGCGATCCGGAGGCCCCGTTCGTGGCACCGCCGCCCTATGCCATTGCGCACACCCTGCTCACCGCGTGGGTGGAGGGGGGCTAGCGCACAGAACCGTCTGGTTCAGCGCCTTTAGCTGCTCCCCGGCGAAGGGCGGGGCCCAGGGTTTCTCCGCCGAATCGCGCTGTTACCCAGCCGGTCATCCCCGCGAAGGCGGGGATCCATTCACTACTGACGGCGGTAATGGATTCCCGCCTTCGCGGGAATGACGGGGGAAGGTGTAACTCTGCTCCTGAAGGGGACTGAAACCGCCCGCCTAGTCCTCTTCCACCGGCTGCGTCGTCCAGCTGGCGTGCAGCGTCGGCACGGTCAGGTAGAGCACGAACAGCATATAGGCGAAATTGGCCAGCTGCCCCATCAGCGTCTCACGGCTCCAATTGCCGAGCAGGGTGAGCCCGAGCAGCAGCCAGATGCCCAGAAAGGCTGCGAAGGTCACCGTGGCGAAGCCGATCAGGAAGGCGCGCTGGCGCACCTGGCGGTCGAATTCGTCGACGAGCTTCGCCGCTCCCCAGGGCTTGATCGGCCCGAAGATCGGCAGGAACACGCCCAGCGCGAACCCGGCCGAGACCAGGCCATAGCCGATAGGGAACGCATCGGGCCGGGCGAGCCCCAGTCCCCAGCCGCCAAGGGCAAGAGCCAGTGCAAACATCGGGATCCAGCGGAGATGGCGGCGTCTCACTTCCTGCCGGGCCAGCGCGGGGATTCCGGTGCGGTCGGCCGCGGCGTCGAGCCGGGCGAACAGGCGTTCGTTGAAACGGGACATGGCGGTCTCCGGCATCATTCGGCCGCGCGGCGCAGCGCGCTCGCGACCGATTCGAAGGGGGCGAACGAGAAGACGAGTTCCACCGGAACCTCGAAAACCTGGGCGATCTTCATGCCCAGCTCCAGGCTGGGGCTATAGTCGCCGCGCTCGAGATAGCCGATCGTCTGGGGGTTCACCCCGGCCGCCTCGGCCAGTTCGCGCCGGCTCATCCCGCGTTCGGTGCGGAACAGGGCAATACGGTTGTGTATCTGCGGCAATATGGCGACTCACACGACGATATGTTGTCTATACACAACGATTCGTCGCGTGAGTCAAGCAAGCGCCGCCGGCCGGCGAAAACCGGCTATGGCGCAACCTTTGTTACTTTCAGCGTCTGGTCAGGCGCGTTCGCGCGCCTGGGGGTAGGTGCCGAGCACGCGCATCCACTTGGTGTGGAACTTGAGCTCCTCCAGCGCCCGCGCCACCGGCGCCTCGTCGGGGCTGCCGACGATGTCGGTGTAGAACTCGGTCGCCGCGAAGCTGCCGCCGCGCTGGTAGCTTTCCAGCTTGGTCAGGTTGACCCCGTTGGTCGCGAACCCGCCCAGCGCCTTGTAGAGCGACGCGGGGACGTTCTTCACCTCGAAGACGAAGGTGGTCATGAACGGTCCCTCGGGCTTGTCCTCGGCCGCCAGCGGTTCACGGGCAAGTACCACGAATCGCGTCATATTGTGCGCAGCATCGGCGATGTCGGAGCCGAGCGTCCGCAGCCCGTACAGCTCGGCCGCGCCCGGCGGGGCGAGGGCGGCGATCGCGGGGTCGGCAGCCTCGGCGACCATCGCGGCGGCGCCGGCGGTGTCGGGATAGGCGAGCGGCTGGATGCCCTGCGCCTTCAGCCAGTGGCGGCACTGGCCGAGTGCCTGGGGGTGGCTCATCGCCTGTTTGACGCCCTCGACCGGGCCCAGGCCCATCAGCGCGTAGCGGATGGGGAGGAAATGCTCGCCGATGATCGACAGCCCCGATTCGGGCAGCAGGAAGTGGATGTCCGCCACTCGGCCGTGCAGCGAATTCTCGATCGGGATCATCGCGCAGCCGGCACGCCCTTCCTTCACCGCGTCGATCGCGTCCTCGAAGGAAAAGCAGGGGAGCGGCAGGCCGTCGGGGAACACTTCGCGCACCGCGATGTGCGAATTGGCGCCGGGCGCGCCCTGGAAGGCGACGGCCCGAACGGGGGTCCTGGCAGCGGCCTCGGTCATCTCCGCGACGAGCTTTCTCGCCGGGCTTGCGAAATTCTCCATAGTGCGCGGGCGCTAGCTGCCCGAACTTCGCACCGCAAGCCCCGCTTGCTTTCATTGCAAGGGCGGTTTTAAAGAAGCGCAACATATCCGCAGGGGCATTTCATGGACAATCGCTTCAATACGATCGCGGGCTGGGCACTTGCAGGGGGGATTGCTGCACTTGGGCTTTCGATCGCGAGCGGAATGTATTTCCATGCCGAACGTCCCGAGCACATGGGCTATGTGATTGAAGGCGTTGAGGAAGCGAGTGAGGGCGGTGCCGTCGCGGTCGCGCCGATCGCCACCCGCCTGACCAGCGCCGATCTCGCCAAGGGCGAGGCTTCGTTCAAGAAGTGCATGGCCTGCCACACCATCGCATCGGGTGGCGCCAACGGCATCGGCCCGAACCTTTATGGCACGATGGGTGAGGCGATTGCCCAGGGCAAGGCCGGCTTCGCCTTCTCCGATGCCCTCAAGGCCGTGGGCGGCAGCTGGGACTTCGACAAGATGGACGCGTGGCTGAGCAATCCGCGCAAGTTCGCCTCGGGCACCAAGATGACCTTCGCCGGCATCCCGGATGCGCAGGAGCGCGCGAACGTGATCGCCTATCTGAATTCGCAGGGCTCGAACCTGCCGCTGCCGGCGCCGCCGGCCGCCGGCGCCGCGCCTGCCGAGGGCAACGCGACCGACGAGCATGCCGCGGGCGGCAACCTCTCGAACGAAGCGACTCCGGCCGAGGGCATGCCGAGCAAGGATCCCGCCGCCAAGGCGCAGGCGGAAAAGAAGGGCGTCTGAAGACGCTTCCGCTCTGATGGAATGAACAAGGCGCCGCGGGCCATCCCGCGGCGCTTTCTTTTTGGCTCGTACCCATGCTCGCAACCGACCTGTCCGCACCGCCCTCCCGCAAGCTGTCCACCCGGCTGGTCGCGCGCCAGGTCTCGGAACTGCTGCTGGCGCGCAGCCGGCGCGGGCTGGCGCTGGTGCCGCAGGAGCGGCTGGCGGGCTTCGTCTTCGAAGTCGTGCTCGGCGGCAGCATCGCCCACCATCCCCATCGCGATCCGGCAACCGGGCGCTGGATCGGCGTCGAGGATGCCCGCGCGCTCGGCCGCCCGGTCAACGCCACTGCGATCGCCCATTCGATGCGGCTGCCGCACACCACGGTGCGCCGGCGCGCCGCGGAACTGGTCGATGCCGGGTTGCTCATGCGCGTCGCGGCCGGGTTCAGTGTCGCGCCGGGGTTCTTCGACAGCGATGTGCTGGCGCGCCTGGCCGTCGAGGACAAGGCCGAGTTGCTGCATGCGCTGCAGCGGTTGGCGGAGGCAGGCTATGCCCCGGCGATCGCGACGCTCGGCGCGGGCGTTGCCGCCCTGCCGGCGGGCGTGGTCGAGCGCCTGATACTGGCCTTCTCGTTGCGGGCGCTGGAGACGCTGACCGAGCTGTACGGCGATGTCACCGCTGGCACGATCGTCGCGGCGATCACCGCGATCAATGTCCGCCGCGTCACCCAGGATCCCCGCCTGTCGCAGCTCTATTCGAGCGAGGACACGCCGCCGCCCGATGCACTGCGCGAGCCGGTTTCGCTGCGCGCGCTGTCCCGCGCGATCGACCTGCCGTTCGAGACGGTGCGCCGCCGGGTCGCTGCATTGGTCTCGGAGGAGGTCGTGGCGTGGAAGGATGGCGGGGTGTTCGTGCCGGCCCAGGTGCTGCGCAACGATCGCCACATCGCCAATAATCGCCGCATCACCCTGCACTTCGACCAGATGCTGGCCACGCTTGCGGCATTGGCCGCGGAGCCGCACGGCTGACCCAATTCGGCGGGTCGGCCGATTGATCCCTCCACCGTCGGTAAATTACGTGAATCCTGGAATTAATGCCGCATGCCCGGGGGGGTTAAGTGGTCGCAACAAGGTGCAGGTGCGCCACCCGTCTCGTACGCCTGAGCCGGGTGGATGGATAGCGCGCGGGATGGCCTGAACGCGGGCGAATGGCGCGACCTCGGCAGTGCCGGGCCGGCCGCGGAAGCCGCCGCGCGGGCCCCCTCGCCGCGCCGCCTGTCCAGCACGAGGCTCCACATCAATGCCCGCCCCGCCAGCCTCGCCCAGGAGCGTGACCGTGCCCGGGAGATCGTCGGCATGGCGAAGGACACCGTCACCGAGACCTTTGCCGACATCCGCTTCGGCCGGAAGATCCAGGCGGCGAACCTCGCTCCGATCGTCTCGGCGATTGCCGCCTCGGTGGCGCGCAGCCCCACGGCTTTGCCCAGCGTCACGCGGATCAAGCTGCACGACGAATATACCTATCTCCATTCGGTTGCGGTCTGCGGGTTGATGCTTGCGCTCGGCAACGAGCTGCGGCTTGGGGCCGAATTGACCCAGGAGATCGGCCTCGCCGGGCTGCTCCACGATATCGGCAAGGCGCGGATCGATGCGGATCTGCTCAACAAGCCCGGTCCGCTCGACCTCGACGAATATGCCCGGGTCCAGGCGCACACGCTGCGCGGCTACGAGCTGCTGCGCGATTCGGGGATCGACTCGGAGATCGCGCTCGACGTCTGCCTGCATCATCACGAGCGAATCGACGGCAGCGGCTATCCGTCCGGCATCTCGCAGGAGACGCTGAGCATCCACGCCCGCATGGCGGCGGTGTGCGACGTGTTCGACGCGGTGACGTCGAACCGCAGCTACAAGCGCAGCTGGTCGCCCGGTGCGGCGCTCGACTGGATGATGGGCACCACCGGTCATTTCGATCCGCGGGTGCTGCGCGCGTTCCGCAGCCTGCTCGGCGTGTTCCCGGTCGGCGCGCTGGTCCTGCTCGAAAGCCAGCGCCTCGCCGTGGTGATCGACGAGCCCGCCGATTCGCCGGCAACGCCGGATGTGGCGGTCTTCCGCTGCGCCGGCACGAAGCGCGACCTGGTGCCCCAGCGCGTCTCGACGCGATCGGATCCGATCGTCGGGCTGGAGATGGCGGCGAAATGGGGCCTCGCCGATTTCGAACCGCGCCGCGCGCAGCTGCTGGACGATTTCGGCCCGGCCTGATTAGGGATGGGCATGGCCCAGCACCTGACCCCCGAACTCGACATCCGCATCCGCCGCGCGGCGTTCAACCGCGCGCTGGCCGAGGCGGATCTTGCCGCGATCGGTCCGCTGCTCGCGAACGATGTCGTGCTGGTCGCGGGGACGGACAGCGCGCTGATTACCGGCCGCAAGGCGCAGTTGCACGCCTGGAAGCGCGAATTCGCGATGCAGGACCGCAGCATCTACACGCGCATGCCCGATGCGATCACGGTGTCGCCGGTCGCACCGATCGCCTTCGAGCATGGCCATTGGGAAGGCGTCGCCGCGCAGGGCGGGGCGATGCAGGCGTCGGGCACCTACACCGCCAAGTGGCGCAAGCTCGGCGACGACTGGGTGATCGAGGCCGAGCTTTACCTCACGCTTGCCTAGCCCTGCTTGAGCACCGTCTCGGGCTTGTCCATGCCCGGGCGCGGCCGTGCGATCACCGTGTGATCCTTGTCCTTCCAGAAGTCCTGGACGATCTGCCAGCCCTCTTCGGCGGTCTCGCAGAAGTGGAACAGGTTGAGGTCCTTGGGCGAGATCACGCCCTCCTCGCACAGCGCCTCGAAATTGACGACGCGGGTCCAGAAGTCCTTGCCGTAGAAGATCACCGGGATCGGCTCGATCTTGCCGGTCTGGATCAGGGTCAGCAGCTCGAACGATTCGTCGAACGTGCCGAAGCCGCCCGGGAACACCGCCACCGCGCGCGCATGCAGCAGGAAGTGCATCTTGCGCAGCGCGAAATAGTGGAACTGCATCGACAGGCCCGGGGTCACATACGGGTTCGGCGCCTGTTCGTGCGGCAGCAGGATGTTGAGCCCGATCGTGTCGGCGCCGACATCGCGCGCGCCGCGATTCGCCGCTTCCATGATCGACGGGCCGCCGCCCGAGGTCACGACGAAGTGGCGGTTGCCGGCTTCGTCGAGCGGGAAGTTGGAGGCGAGCTGCGCCAGCTCGCGGGCCACGTCATAATATTTCGACTTCTCGACCAGCCGCTCGGCGATCTTCTTCTGCTGCGGGGTCTCGGCCAGCTCGAGCAGCGCGCCGGCCTTGTCCGGCTCGGGGATGCGCGCCGAGCCATAGATGACGAAGGTCGACTTGATGTGCGCCTCGTCGAGCAGCAGCTGCGGCTTGAGCAGCTCGAGCTGGAAACGGATCGGCCGCAAATCATCGCGCAACAGGAAGTCCATGTCCTGGAAGGCGAGGCGGTAGGCGGGATGCTCGGTCTGGGGCGTGCCGCTGGCGGTGTTGGCGTTCTGCACTTCCTGCTGGGCAGGGCGGAAAACGCGGCTCGGGACTCTCGTATCGTTCATTTCGACCGGCTTAAGCCGATCCGAGGCGCCCTGCAATCAGCGGCAAAACGGACCCCTTCCCATGTCGAGGTGCAGGTGGTTGTAGTGCGCCGCGTTATAGTCCGGGCTCAGCACCGTGCCGAAGCGCTTGCAGGCCGATCCGTGGATCGTCTCCAGGAACGCGCGAACCTGGCCATCGCCCGTCCGCCAGTCGCGTTCGATCGTGACCCTGCGGCCATCCGCGAGCACGAAGCCCGAGACATCCACCGCATTGGCCAGCCCATGCTCGGACATGCGCGCCGCCGATGCCGCGCCGTTGCCGATGACCCCGCGGCACGAATAGGTGCCATAGGTCTCGATCCTGACCAGGTCGCTGCCCAGCATCTGCCGCGCGGCGGGCGCAACGGCAAAGCGCACCCAGGCGGTGAAGCTGCGGGCGAGGCCGCATTTCATCGACTTCAATCCGGTCACCGGCACGCCGATGTCGAGCAGCTGCACGGCGCCGGTCACCACGCAACCGCTGCCGAAATCACGGTCGGGCAGGCCGCTGTAGCGCACCCCTTCGCGTGACAGGTCGGCGAAGCATTGCTGCGTCTCGCGCGGTGTCGGGCCATTGAGCGTGATCGGGCCACCCGGCCGCTCGCGAATCGGTCCCGATGCCGGTCGCGGGGCGGGGCGCTCGTCGCCGCCGCCGAAGATGCAGCCAGCGAGGAACAGGGGCAGGAACAGGCTGAATACGCGCATGGCCTCACCCTAGCAGCATAGCCGTACGACATGGTTAACGTCAGAAATGTGCGCGGATCGGGGCTTGCGCGCAATTGACTTTCACGGGGCCGCCGCTAGGGCCGTCGGCGGGCCACGCGGTCCCAACGCCGCGCGCGCTCTCTGTAAGGAGAGACTACATGACTGATTCGACTGCCGCCGACGCCACTATTGCGCCTGTCGCAAAGCCCGCCACGAAGCCGGCGCGTCCCTATTTCTCTTCCGGCCCCTGCGCCAAGCCGCCCGGCTGGTCGCCCGAGAAGCTCGCCACCGAGTCGCTCGGCCGCTCGCACCGCTCGAAGATCGGCAAGACCCGCCTCCAATATTGCATCGACCTGATGCGCGAGATGCTGCGCCTGCCCGATACGCACCGTATCGGCATCGTGCCCGGCTCGGACACCGGCGCCTTCGAGATGGCGATGTGGACGATGCTCGGCGCCCGCGGCGTCACCACGCTCGCCTGGGAAAGCTTCGGTGAAGGTTGGGTCACCGATGCGGTCAAGCAGCTGAAGCTTGAGCCTAACGTCGTGCGCGCCGATTACGGCCAGCTCCCCGATCTCGATGCGCTCGACTGGTCGACCGACGTGCTGTTCACCTGGAACGGCACCACCTCGGGCGTGCGCGTGCCGGACGGCGAGTGGATCCCCGCCGATCGTGAGGGCCTGAGCTTCGCCGACGCCACGTCGGCGGTGTTCGCCTACGACCTGCCCTGGGACAAGATCGATGTCGCCACCTTCTCCTGGCAGAAGGTGCTGGGCGGCGAGGGCGGCCACGGCGTGCTGATCCTCGGCCCGCGCGCGGTCGAGCGCCTGACCGAATATACCCCGTCCTGGCCGTTGCCGAAGGTGTTCCGCCTCGTCTCCAAGGGTGCGCTCGCCGAGGGCGTGTTCAAGGGCGAGACGATCAACACCCCCTCGATGCTCGCCGTCGAGGACGCGATCTTCGCGCTCGAATGGGCCAAGGGCCTGGGCGGCCTCGACGGGCTGATGGTCCGCTCGAACGCCAATGCCGATGCGCTCAACAAGATCGTCGCGGCGCGGCCGTGGCTCGGTCATCTCGCCGAGCTGCACGGCATCCGCTCGAAGACCAGCGTGTGTCTCACGGTCGAGGGTGCGGACGAAGCCTTCATCAAGAAGTTCGCCGGCCTGCTCGAGAAAGAAGGCGCGGCCTATGACGTCGCCGGCTATCGCGACGCTCCGGCGGGCCTCCGCATCTGGTGCGGCGCCACGGTCGACACCGCCGATATCGAGGCGCTCGGCCCCTGGCTCGACTGGGCCTACGCCGAAGCCAAGGCTGCTTAATTAGAACGTCATTCCCGCGAAGGCGGGAATCCATTCACGCAGGTCGTCGAAAGAGCCGCAGCATCAGCGACAATGGATCCCCGCCTTCGCGGGGATGACGACCGAAGCATCAGGAACATATCCCATGCCCAAGGTACTGATTTCCGACAAAATGGATCCCAAGGCCGCGCAGATCTTCCGCGAGCGCGGCGTCGAGGTCGACGAGATCACCGGCAAGACCCCGGAAGAGCTCAAGGCGATCATCAACAACTATGACGGCCTCGCCATCCGCAGCTCGACCAAGGTGACCCAGGAGATCCTCGACGCGGCGCCGAACCTCAAGGTCGTCGGCCGCGCCGGCATCGGTGTCGACAATGTCGACATCCCCGCCGCCTCGGCGCGCGGCGTCGTCGTGATGAACACCCCGTTCGGCAACTCGATCACCACCGCCGAGCACGCTATCGCGCTGATGTTCGCGCTCGCCCGGCAGTTGCCGGAAGCGGACGCCTCGACCCAGGCCGGCAAGTGGGAGAAGAACCGCTTCATGGGCGTCGAGCTCACCGGCAAGACGCTCGGCCTGATCGGCGCCGGCAATATCGGCTCGATCGTCGCCGATCGCGCGCTCGGCCTGCGCATGAAGGTCGTCGCCTTCGATCCGTTCCTCACCCCGGAGCGCGCGATCGAGATGGGCGTGGAAAAGGTGTCGCTCGACGACCTGCTGCTGCGTGCCGACTTCATCACGCTGCACACCCCGCTTACCGACCAGACCCGCAACATCCTCTCGGCCGAGAACCTCGCCAAGACGCGTCGCGGCGTGCGCATCATCAACTGCGCGCGCGGTGGCCTGATCGATGAGGCTGCGCTCAAGCAGGGCCTCGAATCGGGCCATATCGCCGGCGCCGCGCTCGACGTGTTCGCAGTGGAGCCCGCCAAGGAGCATCCGCTGTTCGGCACGCCCAACTTTGTGTCGACCCCGCATCTCGGCGCCTCGACCACCGAGGCGCAGGTCAATGTGGCGATCCAGGTCGCCGAGCAGATGGCCGATTTCCTGGTCTCGGGCGGCGTCACCAACGCGCTCAACATGCCGAGCCTCTCGGCCGAGGAAGCGCCGCGGCTCAAGCCGTACATGGCGCTTGCCGAGAAGCTGGGTTCGCTGGTCGGCCAGCTCTCGCATGGCGAGCTCAAGAACATCGCGATCGAGAGCGAAGGCGCCGCAGCCGAGCTCAACCAGAAGCCGATCGTCGGCGCGGTGCTCGCCGGGCTGATGCGCGTCCATTCGGACACGGTGAACATGGTCAACGCGCCGTTCCTCGCCAAGGAGCGCGGCCTCGACGTGCGCGAAGTGCGCCATGACCGCGAAGGTGATTACCACACCATGGTCCGCGTCACCGTCGGCACCGCGCAGGGCGATCGTTCGGTGGCCGGCACGCTGTTCGGCAATTCCGCACCGCGCCTGGTCGAGCTGTTCGGCATCAAGGTCGAAGCCGACCTCGCCGGCAACATGCTCTACATCGTCAACGAGGACGCGCCGGGCTTCATCGGCCGCCTCGGCACCACGCTGGGCGAGGCGGGCGTCAATATCGGCACCTTCCACCTTGGCCGCCGCGAAGCGGGTGGCGAAGCCATCCTGCTGCTCTCGGTCGACGAGAAGGTCAGCGAGGAGCTCCTTGCCAAGGTCCGCGCGCTCCCGGGCGTGAAGACTGCGATGGCACTGGCGTTCTGATGCACGATATCCGCCGTCCCGGGTTTCGCCGGGGCGGCGGAATGTTCTAGGGGAGCCGAATGAGCGGTTTACTTCCCGAAGGCTTCCACGATCGTCTCCCGCCTGCGGCCGATGCGGCATCGCGGCTGGAGTCCCGCGTGCTCGGTGTCGCGCGCGGCTATGGCTATGAGCAGGTCGATCCCCCGCTCGCCGAATTCGCCGACGAGCTGAGCGCGCGTCTCAAGGCCGCCAGCGGCCTGCGGGACGCGGTGCGGTTCGTCGATCCGGTGTCGCAGCGCACGCTGGCGATCCGTCCCGATCTCACGGCCCAGATCGGCCGCATCGCCGCGACGCGCATGGCGCACCATCCGCGTCCGGTGCGCCTCTCCTATGCCGGGCCGGTGATGAAGCTTTCCGCTTCGGAGCTCGATCCGCTGCGCGCCACCCGCCAGATCGGCGCCGAGCTGATCGGCCTCGATACCGTTGCCGCCGCCACCGAGATCGTACGCGTCGCAATCGAGGCGCTGCAGGCCGCCGGTGTCCAGGGCATCGCGCTCGACTTCACCTTGCCGGACCTGGTCGATTGCCTCGCCAGCGACAGCCTGACGCCGGCCCAGCTCGCCACCCTGCGCGAGCGGCTCGATGCCAAGGACGCCGCCGGCGTCGCCGCGATCGATCCGCGCTACCTTCCGCTGATCGAGGCGGCCGGGCCCTTCGATGCCGCGATCGAGCGCCTCCGCGCGATCGACGCCGGCAAGGCGCTCGCGACGCGCCTCGACGGTCTTGCCGAGATTGCCGCGAGCATCCGGGGCCAGGCCGCGCTCACCCTCGATCCCACCGAGCGCCATGGCTTCGAATATCAGAGCTGGCTCGGCTTCTCGCTGTTCGCGCACGGCGCCCGCGCCGAGATCGGCCGCGGCGGCACCTATACGATCCTCCACGGCAACGGCCGCGAGGAGACGGCGGTCGGCTTCTCGCTGTTTGCCGATCCGATCCTCGACGCCGCGATCAGCGCGGACGAGCGCCGCCGGCTGTTCCTGCCCTTCGGCACCCCGCCCGGCATCGGCGCGGGCCTTCGCGCCGAGGGCTGGGTCACCGTCGCCGCGCTGGAGGAAGACGACACGCCCGAGGCGCAGCTCTGCACCCATGTGCTGCGCGACGGGGCGCCGCAGGCGATCTGATCCTTGCCCCTTGCTGATCCCCGGCCTTCGCCGGGGAGCCGGCCTCTCAACCTTGCAATGTAGGATTTCGCCTGCTTGCCTGATGCCGCCGGGTACCCTCGCCGCTCTTGCCGATCGTAGGGGAAATAGGATCACGCTCGCGCAAGATCATTGCGGGATGCGCCGCGTTTACGGGAACTTATGCCAACTTTAGGCGCCGGAAAACCCGCGCTTGGCCTGTACTTTGTGTACTTTCGCGAGTCGCTGTCGAGCCTCTGCAGGATCAACGCGCCAGCAGCGCCGTCGCCCGGCCTTCCAGGAATGCCGGAACCACATCGGTCACCGCGTCGCGGAAGCGCGGATCTTCGGCGAGCTGGGCCGGGAACACCTGGCGCAGCGCCAGCACCGCGCTGGCGGGATCGGCGCTGGCCGCGGCCTGGGCCAGTGTTGCGGCCAGCGGGTCGGTGATCTTCTCGCCGAGCGTCGCCTTGCGGTGGAGGAAGGCGATCCATGCCGCCACCGGCACCGCCAGCCGCTCTACGCTCTCGCCTGCGGCCAGCCGATCGCGAACGGTGTCGAGCAGGCGATAGGGCAGCTTCTGCGAGCCGTCCCAGGCGATCTGGCTGAGCAGGTGGCGGATTGCCGGGTTGCGGAAGCGGTCCTGCACCGCGCCCGCATAGCTCTGCACGTCCAGGCCCTCGACCGGCTTGAGCGAGCCGGCGATGTCCTCATGCATCAGCCGGCCGACAAAGGCGCCGAGGGCGGGATCGCTGACCGCCTCGAACACCGTCTCATGGCCGAGCGCCAGGCCGATATAGGCCAGGCTCGAATGCGCGCCGTTGAGGATGCGCAGCTTGGCCTGTTCATAGCCCTGCACGTCGTTGGTCAGGGTGGCGCCGGCCGCGCCGAGGTCCGGCCCGCCGGCAAGATCGAAGCGCTGCAGCACCCACTGGGTGAAGCGCTCGCGCTGCACGGCGGCTGCATCGGTCACACCCAGTTCTTCGGCGATCTTGGCCAGGAAGGCCGGGTCGCTTGCCGGGGTAATCGAATCGACCATCGAATCGGGGAAGGCGACTTCATGCGCGATCCAGTCGGCGAGACCCCCATGACCTGCTTTGGCGTCCCATTCGCCGGCGAGCGCGACGCAGGCGGCGCGGAGCTTGCCGCCATTGCCGGTCATGTTGTCGCAGCAGAGCATCGCGAAGGGCGGCGCGCCCGCCGCGCGGCGATCGGCGAGGCCCGAGACGATCCAGCCGATCACGCTCGCCGGCTCGTCGGGGCGGGTGCGGTCATGGACGATGTCGGGATGGTTGAAGTCGAGCGAACCGTCGGCGCCCAGGCAATAGCCCTTCTCGGTCACGGTGCTGGTCGCAATCTTGACCGAAGGATCGGCGAGCAGTGTGCGCAGCTTCGCGCCTTCGCCGGGGCCGATCGCGTCCGAATGTGCGGCGATGATGCGGGTGCTCGGCTCGCGGTCGATCACCGCAAGCGTATAAAGCCCGCCTTGCGCCTTGAGCGCATCGACCGTGCCCGCGCTGCGCAGCGAAACCGCCGCAATGCCCCACCGCGGATCGCTGTCCAGCACCCGGTCGAACACATCGGCCTGGTGTGCGCGATGGAAGGCGCCGGGGCCGAAATGGACTACGCCGGTGCGGAGGGATTCGATATCGTGTCCCGGCCGGATGACGGATGCGGGAAGCGATGCGAGCGCGGCGCGCGAAAGGCTGGTCATGATCCCGGTGTCAACGCGCCCGGGCGGCCAAAGTCAATGCCAGTAGCCCTTTGCGCCGCTCAATAGGTATGGATCGTCCCCATGCCGCGCACCCCCGGCAGCATCGATCCGGTCCCCGCCTGTTTCGGCTTGTTGTCCCTGGGCATCAGGAAGCGGACCTGGCGATTGGGGAAATCGATCTCGACCCGGCGGAAACTGCGCAGCGCATCCATGCCGAGCAGCAATGCCGGTCGCTTGACCAGGCCGAAACGCTCGAAGGGCGTGACGTCGGCAAAGGCGACCGGCATCGAGCCGAAGCGCACCTGGCCGACCGTGACATTGGGCACCTGGGTATAGTCCGCCGTGGTCTGGTCGCCGGTCACGCTGGTCAGCAGGATCCTCTGCGACCGCGGCGTGTCGCGACCCACCCGCTTGCGCAGCGCGCTGTTGCCCATCGTCACCTGGCTGCCGGTATCGAGCACCACCTGGATGCGGGTATTGTCGTAATAGGCGTCGGTAACGATCAGCTGGCCGAACACGCTCTTGGCCGTCACCACGATCTCGTCGCGGTCGCGCTTGGAAAAGGCGTTGCGCTTCGTGCTGGGGCGCACGGCCATCACGCCCTTCTCGAAGTCGATCGTGACCTGGTGGTTGCGCAGCGTGTCGATGCCGAGCAGGCCGAGCGCGCCAAGGTTGCGCGCCTCCAGGGCGGGAGCGATGATGGTATGCTGCTCGCCGATCGACTTGATGCTTAGCCCGGGGACCAGCACGGTGTTGACCGTGTCGCGGCCGGTCATCGAGGTGATCACCACCGGAGAGGAAGCGCCGAGTTTCAGCGAGCCGGCCAGCTCGCGCGACACGACCGTGCGCTCGGCACCGGTGTCGATGATGAAATTGTAGGGGCCGCTCGTCCCGACGGCCACCGGAACGGTCAGTCGCGCGTCGAGCTCGCCCAGCGCCAGCAGCGTCGCCTCGACATCCTCCGGGCTGGGCATGGTCAGCTCGGGATCCTGGGGCGGCGGGGTGCGCTCGCTCGGATTCTGGAGGTCATGGGCTCCGGCGGTTGCGGCCAGCGGGAGCAGGAGAAGTGCTGCGAGCCTGTTCATGTCTGTGAAGGTACACCCATCCATGCTGCGCAGCAATTGTCTGAATTGTGTCTAATCGAGCCGCATCGCCTCCGCCGCGATGTCCTCGGCTTCCATCAGCAGCGCGTCCTCGGTCATGCCCTGCGCGACATTCTCGCGGCCGATCATGATGAGGACGGGCACCGCCATCGGCGACACGCGCGGCAGATCGACATGCAGCATCGTGTCGGCGGCGGTATCGAGCAGATGGCCTAGCCGACCGACATCGGTCATCCGCGCCCGCGCATCGGCCCAGGCGGCGCGCAGCAGCAGGTGATCGGGCTCGTACTTGCGCAGCACGTCATAGATCAGGTCGGTCGAGAAGGTGACCTGGCGCCCGGTCTTCTTCTTCCCAGGATGCTGGCGCTCGACCAGCCCGCCGATGATTGCCACTTCGCGGAAGGCGCGCTTGAGCAGAGCCGAGCCCTGCACCCATTCGACGAACTCATGCTCGAGGATGTCGGGCGAGAACAAAGCGGCCGGGTCCTCGATCTTCTCCAGCCCGTAGACGGCAAGCGCATAGTCATTGGCGACGAAGCCGAGCGGCTTGAGCCCCAGCGCCTCCATCCGCCGCGTCACCAGCATGCCGAGCGACTGGTGCGCGTTCCAGCCCTCGAAGCTGTAGACGACCATGTGGTGCTTGCCTTCGTGCGGGAAGGTCTCGACGAGCAGCTGGCCGGGCGCGGGGATCGCCGAACGACGTTCCTGCACCTCGAGCCATTCGCGGACATCATCGGGAAAGCGCCGCCATTGGCTGCGGTCGTGCAGGAAATGGCGAACCCGTTCGGACAGGGTGGCGGTGATCGCGAGGCGCGCGCCCATGTACGAGACATAGCGCGCCGGCTTGGCGGTAGCGCGGACGATCAGGTCGGTCAGCTCGACGCGCTCGACCTCCACCGCCATCCCGGCGAATACGAAGGCATCGCCGGGCGAAAGCTGGGTGCCGAACGCTTCCTCGACCTTGCCGAGCCGCCGGCCATTCTTGAAGCGCACCTCCATCATCGGCGATTCGACGATGATGCCGGCGTTCAAGCGATGCTGCGCAACAAAGGCCGGGGTGGTCACGCGCCACAGCCCGTCCCTGCCCTTGGTCAGCCGCTTGAACTTGTCATAGGCGCGCAGCGCATAGCCGCCATCGGCGATGAAGCTCAGCACCTGATCGAACGTCTCGTCGGGGAGTGCCGAATAGGGCAATGCTGCGCGGATTTCGTGCAGCAACTGGTCACGGTCGAAAGGCGACGCGCAGGCGCAGGCCATGACATGCTGTGCCAGCACGTCGAGCGCGCCGGGACGGAAGACATCGGGATCGAGCTCGCCCTGCTCGACGGCGTCGAGCGCGGCGCGGGCCTCGAGATATTCGAAGCGGTTGCCGGGAACGAGCACGGCTTCCGAGGGCTCGTCGAGCCTATGGTTGGCGCGGCCGATGCGCTGGAGCAGGCGCGACGAACCCTTGGGCGCGCCCATCTGGATCACGCAATCGACATCGCCCCAGTCGACGCCGAGATCGAGGCTGGCGGTGGCGACCAGCGCGCGCAGCTGCCCGTCGGCCATCGCCTGCTCGGCACGCTGGCGGGCCTCGAGGCTCAGGCTGCCATGATGCACGCCGATCGGCAGCTTGAGCTCGTTGACCTTCCACAGCTGCTGGAAGACCAGTTCGGCCAGACCGCGGGTGTTGCAGAAGACGATGGTCGTCTGGTGCGTCTCGATCTCGGCCATCACCTGCGGGATCGCATAGACGCCCGAATGGCCGGCCCAGGGGACCCGGTCCTCGGGCAGCAGGATCGCGATATTGGGCTCGGCGCCCTTCTCGCCCTGCACCAGGGTAACCGTATCGATATCGCCATGCGGGGCCAGCCAGGCCCGATAGCCGTCGGGATCGGCCACCGTCGCCGACAGGGCGACGCGGCGCATTTCCGGCGCAAGCCGCTGGAGACGGGCGAGCGCCAATGCCAGCAGGTCGCCGCGCTTGCCGGTGGCGAAGGCGTGGACCTCGTCGATCACCACCGTTCGCAGCCCCTCGAACATCGTCAGGCTGTCCTCATAGGAGAGCAACAGGCTGAGCGATTCGGGGGTGGTCAGCAGGATCTGCGGCGGCCGCGCGCGCTGGCGGACCTTCTTCTCCCAAGGCGTGTCGCCGGTGCGCGTCTCGACGCGGATGGGCGAGCCCATCTCCTCGATCGGCGTGAGCAGGTTGCGCTGCACGTCGACGGCCAGCGCCTTGAGCGGCGAGATATAGAGTGTGTGCAGCCCGTCGGCGGGTGCTTCGATCAGCTCGGCCAGGGTCGGCAGGAAGCCCGCCAGCGTCTTGCCCGCGCCGGTCGGCGCCACCAGCAGCGCATGCTCGCCACGCCGGCCCGCTTCCAGCATCTCAAGCTGGTGGCGGCGCGGCGCCCAGCCACGGGCCGCGAACCAGTTCGACAATGTTGGGGGGAGCTGGGAACCGGCGGCCATCCCGACCATATAGGCATGATGGCGAAGCTCGGCGACTGGATCGATCCTAGACCCATCGGCATCTATCTGCCGGCGGCCGATATCTGGATCGATCCGTCGCAGCCGGTCCGCCGCGCGCTGGTCACCCACGGCCATGCCGATCACGCGCGGGGCGGCCATGAGGCGGTGTGGGCCACGCCCCAGACGCTGGCGATCATGGAAGCGCGCTACGGGCCGCAGAGCGGCAATCCCGTTGCCTATGGCGAGCGGATCAGCATGCACGGCATCGATATCCGTCTCGTTCCTGCCGGCCATGTCCTCGGCTCGGCGCAGATCGTGCTCGAGCATCGCGGCGAACGGATCGTCGTCTCGGGCGATTACAAGCGCCGCCCGGATCCCACTTGCGCGCCGTTTGAGCCGGTGCCCTGCGACGTGTTCATTACCGAGGCGACGTTCGGGCTCCCTGTGTTCCGCCATCCCGAGACGCATGACGAGCTCGACAAGCTGCTTGCCGCGCTCCGCGCCAATCCGGAGCGCTGCGTGCTGGTGGGCGCCTATGCGCTGGGCAAGGCGCAGCGGGTGATCTCCGAGCTGCGGGTGATGGGGTTCGACGATCCGATCTACCTGCACGGCGCGCTGCAGCGGCTGTGCGACCTCTATGTCGAGCAGGGCGTCGATCTGGGCGAGTTGCGCCCCGCCACCGGCGTGGCCAAGGCCGAGCTGCAGGGGCGGGTCATCCTTGCCCCGCCCGGCGCGCTCAATGATCGCTGGTCACGCCGGCTGCCCGATCCGATCACCGCGATGGCATCGGGCTGGATGCGCGTCCGCCAGCGTGCCCGGCAGCGCAATGTCGAGCTGCCGTTGATCCTGTCCGATCATGCCGATTGGGACGAGCTGACCCGCACGATCCGCGAGCTGGAGCCCCGCGAAGTCTGGGTGACGCATGGGCGGGAGGATGCGCTAGTCCATTGGTGCCGGCTCCACCAGGTCAAGGCCCGGGCGCTCGACCTGGCCGGATTCGAGGATGAGGACGACTGATTGCCCACTGCTCCTGTTACCGATACCATTCCCGGCAAAAGACAGGAGAGGGACAGATGAAAGCAGTGAAGCTGGCGGCGATTGCCGCGGGACTGACGCTGGGTGCCGGCGCGGCGCAGGCGCAGCAGGGATCGACCGGGCCGGGCATGCCGGTGCTGGTTGGATCGGTGGACGCGCCGGAGCTCAAGGGACCGGACGACAGCGCGGCGCGGATCGACAAGGCGGTGCGCGATTCGCGCCTCGACGCCGAGAAGCCGAAGACGGCGCGGGCGGTGCCCGCCAAGCCCGGGGACGTCACCGCCGGCAGCGAAGTGCGCGATTCGAAGGGCGTGGTGCTCGGCAAGGTCGAGTCGGTCAGCATGGCCGCCGCGGTGATCGTCGCGGAGGCGGGCAAGGTCGAGGTGCCACTCGAGGCGTTCGGCAAGAACAACAAGGGATTGCTGCTCGCGCTGACCAAGAAGGATTTCGATGCGATGGTCGCGGGGGCCAACAAGCCGGCGAACTGATCAGGCGGCGGCGCGATCCGTGCCGGCGAACAGCCAGGCTTCGGCCGTCGCCACATCCTCGAAGCAGCGGGCATAGCGCTGGTCGAGGGCGCGATTCAGCTGGGTGCGGGCCAGTGTCTTGCCCATCACGAAAGCCAGCCGCCGCGAGCGATAGGCGGGGTCGGCCAGCATGGTGCGGAACGTCTCGACGCTTTCCTGCGCCTGGATCTTCATCTCGCGCAGGTCATTGAGCGTGAGATGCTGGTTGGGCCCACAGGTCAACCGGCCATGCGCGGTGGCACGCTCTGCGAGAAAGGCGTCGATGTCCTCAGTCGTGAAGAAGCCGCGCATCCGGATGCGGACGAGATCGCGCTCGGGCTCGACGTCGATGGTGAAATCCGCGGACATGGCACCTGCGATAGCGTTATCCACCTACCAAAATCCTAAGGCGCACCTTCCCTAGCGCCGGGCCGGCTTCGACCATCCGAGCGTCGCGACCACCGGATAGTGATCCGAGGGATAGAGCGGGCCGTTGTGGGTATCTATCGTGCGATAGCCGCGCACGGTGAAGCCGCGGGTGAAGATCCAGTCGATCCGGCGATCGGGCACGCCCTTGAAGGCGTGGAAGGTTGCTTCCGGGCCGACCGGCCTGGCGACGGCGCCGCGGGCATCGGCCAGCGTCTCGCCGAGCAGCGCGTGCGCGGTCGATTCGGGGACGGTGTTGAAGTCGCCGGTGAGCACCACCGCCACGCCCTTGGGCAGGGCGGCGATCCGTGCCTGAAGCAGCCGCGCGCATTTCTCGCGGGCCGCCTCGTCCTCGGCGCGATAGGGGAAATGGGTGTTTAGCAGGTAGAATCGCTTGCCGGCCCGGGTCTCGAACAGGCCCCAGGTGACCATGCGCGGATAGAGATTGCCCCAGCTGATGCTGGCCGGCACCTCGGGCGTGTCCGACAGCCAGAAATCGCCATGCTCGATCAGCTTGAGCCGGTCGCGGCGATAGAAGACGCCCATATGCTCGTCGGCATGGCCGCCGCGGCGATCGATCCCGAACCAGCTATAGCCGGGCAGGCGCTCGACCAGATAATCGCCCTGGAGCTTGAACAGCTCCTGCGTGCCGATCACGTCGGGCGCTGCCGCGGCGATCGTCCCGACGAACAGGTCGCGGCGCTTTTCCCAGATGTTCGCGCCGTCCGAAGGGGCGGGGAGGCGGACGTTGAAGCTCATCACGACGAGCCTGTCCTGCGCCTGTACCGCCATCGGCATGAGCAACGCGAGCACCAACCACAGGAATCGAATCAACCCACGCCCTCCAATGCCTTTTGCCGGCGGCGCTGCACCGAGCTGCCGATCCCCATCGCCTCGCGATATTTCGCGACCGTGCGCCGGGCAATGTCGAAGCCCTTGGCGTTGAGCAACTCGACCAGCGTGTCGTCGGACAGGATCTTCTTGGGATCCTCCGCCTGGATCAGCGTGCGAATCGCGTTCTTCACCGCTTCGGCCGACACCGCGTCGCCGCCCTCGGACGACTGGATCGCCGAGGTGAAGAAGTATTTGAGCTCGAACAGCCCGCGCGCGCAGCTGAGATATTTGTTCGAGGTGACGCGGCTGACCGTCGATTCGTGCATCTCGATCGCCTCGGCGACCTGGCGCAGCGTCATCGGCTTGAGATGCGCGACGCCCTTGAGGAAAAAGGCTTCCTGCTGCTTCACGATCTCGGATGCAACCTTGATGATCGTGCGCTGGCGCTGGTCGAGCGCCTTCACCAGCCAGTTGGCGCTGGCCAGCATGTCGGACAGCCAGGCCTTGCTCGCCTTGTCCTGCGGGCCGGCGGAGACTTCGGTGTAATAGGCGCGGTTGACCAGCAGGCGGGGCAGGGTCGCGGCGTTGATCTCGACCGCCCAGCCCATGCCGCGGCGCGCGACGAAGATGTCAGGGGTAACCGCGAGCGTGGGTTCGCCGCCATAGCGGCAGCCGGGCTTGGGGTCATAGTTGCGCAGCTCGCGGATCATGTCCGCCAGGTCCTCGTCATCGACGTCGCAGATGCGCTTGAGGCGGGGCAGGTCGCCGCGCGCGACGAGATCGAGATTGTCGATCAGCCGTGCCATGCAGGGGTCGTAGCGATCGGCTTCCTTCGCCTGTAGCGCCAGACACTCGGCGAGGTTGCGCGCGCCAACGCCGGTGGGGTCGAAGGTCTGGATCGTCGCCAGCACGCCCTCGACCCGAGCAAGCGGCACGTTCAGCCGGTTGGCGATGTCGAGCAAGGGCGCGGTGAGATAGCCCGCCTCGTCGATCTGGTCGATCAGGTGCGCGGCGATGAACAGGTCGCGGCCGTCCACACTGGCGCCCGCCTGCGCCATCAGGTGATCGGCGAGGCTGAGGTCGGTGCTGCCGAGATTGTCGAAGTCCGGCCCGTCCTCGGGCGCGCCGCCGCCGCTCGCGCCGGTGAGACCCAGGCTGCCGTCCATCCCCGCGCCGCCCAGCGTGTCGCTGCCGCTGTCGTGGTGGAAGGTTTCGGCGGCGAAATCCACGTCGAGCGCGGCCTCGCCCGCCGCCTCGCCGCCGCCGGCGATCAGCTCGCTGGCATCGGCCGGGCCGTCGCGTTCCTGGAAATCGCCATCGGGCTCGGGCGCATCGGCCGGTTCATTGTCACGCTCGTCATTGCCGGTACCGCTGCTTTCGAGCAGCGGGTTCTTCTCCAGCTCCTCGGCGATGAACGTCTCGATTTCGAGGTTGGACAGTGCCAGCAGCTTGATCGCCTGCTGGAGCTGCGGCGTCATCACCAGCGATTGCGACTGGCGCAGATCGAGGCGAGGCGCGAGACTCATCGGCGATTAGAGCTCGAAGCTCTCGCCAAGATAGAGGCGGCGGACATTCTCGTCGCGGACGAGATCGCCCGGGGAGCCGGCGAACAGCACCCGGCCATCATAGATGATGTAGCCGCGATCGACGATGTCGAGCGTCTCGCGGACATTGTGATCGGTGATCAGCACGCCGATGCCGCGCTGCTTGAGCTGGATGATCAGGTCGCGAATGTCCGAGATCGAAAGCGGATCGATGCCGGCGAACGGCTCGTCGAGCAGGATGATCGTCGGATCGGCGGCCAGCGCCCGGGCGATCTCGGCGCGGCGGCGCTCGCCGCCCGACAGCGCCATCGCCGGCGCGGCGCGCAGCCGGGTAAGACCGAATTCGTCGAGAAGCTCGTCCAGCCTGCGCTTGCGCGCCGCCTTGTCGGGCTCGGCCAGCTCGAGCACCGCGGAGATGTTGCCCTCGACGCTGAGCCCGCGGAAGATCGAGGTTTCCTGCGGCAGATAGCCCAGGCCGAGGATCGCGCGGCGATACATCGGCAGGCGGGTGATGTCCTCGCCATCGAGCATGATGCGGCCGCTGTCGGGCTTCACCAGGCCCATCACCGAATAGAAGCAGGTGGTCTTGCCGGCGCCATTGGGGCCGAGCAGGCCTACGACCTCGCCGCGGCCTACCGAGACCGACACGTCCGTCAGCACCACGCGCTTGTCGTACGACTTGGCGATCGAGACGACCGCAAGCCCCTTGTCGGGCAGCGGCGCCGGATCGGCGACGGGCGTTTCGAGGGTGGCGACGTCGGTCATACGTGGTTCCTGTATGGACGGTGCGCGTTACCGACGGGTTTCCCGCAGCCGTTTGGCAGGATTCCTGCATGAAGACGGCGGGGAAGGGAAGCCCCGAGCGGCGTGCCGTGGAAAAAGGGCGATTACTGTTTCGGAGCCGGGGTGGCGGAAGGTGCGGGGGCGGTGGTGGCGCTGCCGGCGCGCTTGGGCACCGAGAAGCGGCCGGTCACGCGGCCGCCGCGGCTCTGCACGCCCGGCGTGCCGGATGCGCCGCTCGATCCGCCGACGCCCGATCCGTCGATCGTCGCCCGGCCGGTGTCGAGGTTGATGACCAAGCGACCGCCCGAGACGTTGTTCGGCCCCTGCTTGAGCGTAACGCCGCCGACCATGGTGATGATCCGCTTGTTGACGTCATAGACGGCATATTGGCCGGTCGCGCTCTGGTCGGGCCGGGTGATGGTGACACCACCCGAGGCGTCGAGCCGCGACACTTCGGGCGAGCCATCGGTGATCTGGCCGGTATAGGCGAGGGTGACCCGCGCGCCGGTGAGCGTCATCTCCGCCTGCTTGATGCGCACGCCGCCCGACAGGATGACCCGGTTGGCCTTGTCCTGCAGCTCGATATGCTGGGCGTCGAAATCGATCGGCGCGTTGCTGTCGTGCCGCTGCTGCGCAGCCGCGGGCGACGCGGCAAGCAATGCCAGCGTGAAGCCGATCGGAAGCAGGGCAGTCGCACGGATCATGTTCTAGTGCCTATTCGCGCGCTTGGGGGTAATCCGCAAGCGTGCATTGCCATCTAGGGAGATGGTGCGGTTTTCCAAGTCGGCAGTCAGCTTGTTGGCGCTGAACACGCCGGTCGGCGTCTTGCCGGTTACTGCGCCGCCGCTTTCCATCTTGCGGGTCTTCAGGTCGACGGTGGCGTTGGTGGTGTCGAGGACATAGCCGTCGGTCGTCTGGAACTTGATCGGCCCGTCGGACGACACCTGTTCCTTGTCGAGATCGTAGTGGCCGCGATCCGCCTTGAGGGTCGCCGGCCCCTCGGGCAGGTTGATCTCCGCGTTCAGGTCGCGCAGCTGCACGATCGGCTCGGCTGAACTCTTCTGGATTGCCGAGCCCGCATTGAGCCGGAACGCCTGGCCCTTCGAATCCTCACCGCGATACACGGCCGATTCGAGGCGGAGCCGCTCGGTGGCCATGTCGACCTTGTTCTTGTCGAGCACGAAGCTCACATCGCCCTTGGTGAGCAGCGGCGCGAGGATCAGGAAGGCCGACAGCACGCCGATGCCGACGGGCAGGAAGATCAGCGACAGGCGCACGACGCGGTCGTGGGCGCGGGCGGGGTGCGCCCCCCCCCGCGTGGGGGATTTGAGCCCGGCGGCGGCCGCGGGCA
>NZ_JASATQ010000054.1:0-35911 GCF_038440415.1 Sphingomonas sp. OTU376
CCCCCCCCCCCCCCCCCGGCCCCAAAAAAAAACCCCCGCCCCCCCCCCCCGCCCTTCTCTAACCCACCCCTAGCCCCTCCCTTGCAGGGAGGGGGACGCGCTGCGGCAAACCCAACTCTACACCCTAGCCCCCTGAAACGGTTCCGATTTCGCTAGGGAAACGAGTTTCCGGCAACTAGCATCCCCCTTCGAATCGGGGGATCCAGGGTGCTTGCGTTTCTTCTCGCGGAGGGGAATTTCGCGTTCGTCGTCGCGGTATTGCTGATGCTGCTCATCGGCCTGGTGCAGGTGATCGGCTTCGGCCACGACGTCGATTCCGACCTGCACGTCGAAGGCGACCTCCACTTCGATTTCCTTTCCTGGCTCGGCGTCGGGCGTCTGCCGCTGCTGATGCTGATCGTGGTCTTCCTGGCGATCTTCGGGATCGGCGGGCTGGCGCTGCAGCAGCTGCTGCGCGACTGGACCGGCGAGCCGCTCTCGACCGTCGCCGCGGTGCCGCTGGTCGGAATTGCCGCGCTGCCGGTCACGGGCCTTGCCGCGCGCCTGCTGGCGCCGATCCTGCCGCGCGACTTCACTACCGCCGTGCCGCTCGACGTGCTGGTCGGCACCAGCGCGCAGATCGTCACCGGCCGCGCCAGCACCGGTTCTCCGGCCCGCGCCCGCGCCGAGGACCATCACGGCCAGGTCCACTACATCATGGTCGAGCCCGACAATGCCGGCCAGGTCTTCGAGGAAGGCGAGCGCGTGCTGCTCGTCCGTCGCGAAGGCGAATGCTTCCGCGCGATTTCGCGCGGCGATTTCCACTTACCACGTCTGGATGGGTGACCCCATGAACGCGATCGTGCCCGCAGGAGCCACTTCGATGATTCCGTATCTGATCTATGCCGGCATCGCGCTGTTCGCGCTGCTGATCCTCGGCCTCACGCTGGCGCGGCTCTACAAGCGCGCCTCGAAGGAGATTGGCTTCGTCCGCACGGGCTTTGGCGGCGAGAAAGTGGTGATCAACGGCGGCGCGCTCGTCCTGCCGGTGTTCCATGAGACGATGCCGGTGAACATGAACACCGTGCGCCTCGCGGTGGAGCGCAAGAACATGGACGCGCTGATCACGCTCGACCGGCTGCGCATCGATGTGAAGGCGGAATTCTATGTCCGCGTGCGCCCCGATGCCCAGGCAATCGCGATCGCCGCGCAGACGCTGGGCATGCGCACGATGAACCCCGATGCGCTCAAGGAACTGGTCGAGGGCAAGTTCGTCGACGCGCTGCGCTCGGTCGCGGCGGGCATGACGATGGCGCAGCTCCACGAGCAGCGCGCCGATTTCGTGCAGAAGGTGCAGCAGGTCTCGTCGGTCGACCTCGCGATGAACGGCCTTGAGCTCGAATCGGTGTCGCTGACCGGGCTCGACCAGACCTCGATCGAGCATTTCAACGCCAACAACGCGTTCGACGCCGAGGGGCTGACCAAGCTCACCGAGCAGATCGAGCTGCGCAAGAAGGCGCGCAACGACATCGAGCAGGACACGCGCGTGCAGATCGAAACCAAGAATCTCGAGGCGGCGCGTCAGAGCTTCCTGATCAGCCGCGATACCGAGTTCGCCCGGCTGGAGCAGGAGCGCGAAGTCGAGATGCGCCGCGCCGTGCAGGCCGCCGAAGTCGCGCGCGAGCAGTCGCTGCGTCAGCAGGAATCCGACCAGGCACGGATCGAGGCCAAGAAGCTGGTCGATAGCCAGCAGATCGAGGCGGACCGCGCCGTGCAGCAGGCCAAGATCGCGCAGGACCAGGCGCTCGAGCTCGCCCGGCAGGAGCAGCAGATCGCGGTGCAGAACAAGAGCCGCGAGGAAAGCCAGGCCCGGGCCGAGGCGGACAAGGCGCGCGCCGAGGCGGTGGTCGCCGAGGAACGCGTCGGCACCGCCCGCGAGGCCGAAGTTGCCGAGCGCCAGAAGCGGATCGAGCTGATCGACGCCGCGCGTGAGGCCGAGCGCGCCGCGATCGGCATCAAGGTGCAGGCCGATGCCGAGAAGCAGGCCGCGTCCGATCGCGCCGAGGCGGCCCGCCTCCAGGCAGAGGGCGAGGCGGAAGCCGCCAAGCTCAAGGCCGAGGCGGACCGGGTGCGCTTCGAAGTGGAAGCCGCCGGCCAGCGCGCGATCAACGAGGCGGCGAACCTGCTCTCGTCCGAGACCATGTCGCTGCAGACCAAGCTGGCGCTGCTCAAGGTGCTGCCCGAAGTGATCCGCGAAGCCTCCAAGCCGCTGGAGGCGATCGATTCGATCAAGATCGTCCAGGTCGACGGCATCACCGGGCGTGGAGGTGCGGCCGGCGTCGCCGATGCGGGCGGGGAAGGCGATCGCAACCTCGCCAATTCGGCGGTCGCCGCGGCGCTGCGCTACCGCGCGCAGGCACCGGTGATCGACGGGCTGATGCGCGAGCTGGGCTTTGACGGCGGCACGCTTGACGGGCTGGTCGCGGGAGCGGCGGACCTGGGCACGAAGAACATCGTGGCGGCTTCGTCCGACGATGAGGACGACAAGCCGGCGCCCTCCGGCGGGCGAAAGGCGCGTTCGGGCGGGTAGATATTTCCGTCGTCTCCGGTGCGCGCGTTTGGGATCGGGCACCTTGGTGGAGGGGCTATGGAATTGGGACCGGCGATCTGGCTGTGGCACGGCCGGACGGTGCGCTGGCGCGCGGCGAACGGGCTTATCTGATCCCGGTGGCGCGATGCTGCACCGGCATCGCCGCCGGCGCGGCGAGCAGCCGGGCGACGACGGGGAAGACTTCGGCCTCTTCCCAGTCGACCCGCGCCTTGAGCGCGCGATACTGGCTGCGCACCGCCATGCGGAACTCGCGCGGGTCTTCCTTCACCCGGGCCATCGTCCACAGCCCGTAATGCTCGCTGGCGCTCTGGCGCAGCGTCATAAGCTCGTCGGTGAAGCGGCGGCCGAGCGCGCGGTGGGCGGGGTCGGCGCTGGCCTGGAGCGCCTGGGTGATCGTCGACAGCTTGCCGATGACATGGCGGCTGCCGGCTTGGCCGAGCGCGTGTCGCGCGGCGGCGATCTTGTCGAAGCTGGGTTCGATCGCGCCGGCGGCCTCCATCACGGCTTCGGTGAGGCGAAGCAGTTCGCGATGTTCCTGTCTGATGCTGTCCAGGCCGTGCACGCGGCGTCTCCATTGTCCCCATTTCGGTTTATAGAGGGCGGAGCGGGCCTAGGGGCCATTGCGTAGGCGTATTGCCCCGAGGGGCGTGCGCATCGATCAGCTGGGCTTATGATTGGGCGCGCGCAATTTGTTGGACCCGGGATGCGCGAGCGCTCGAAAGGGGCTGGGCAAAGGGAGGGAATGATGGCCGCGCTGGTGCTTCACGAATATGCCGCCTCGGGCAATTGCTACAAGATCCGGCTGACCGCCGCGCATCTCGGGCTGAAGCTGGAGCGGCGCGAGTACGACATCATGCAGGGCGAGACGCGGACGCCCGAGTTCCTCGCGCGGGTCAACGCCAATGGCCGGATCCCGACGCTGCAGGTCGGCGAGGATTTCCTGCCCGAGAGCAATGCAGCCTGCTTCTACCTGGCCGATGGCAGCGACCTGATCCCGCACGACCGGTTCGAGCGGGCGGACATGCTGCGCTGGCTGTTCTGGGAGCAATATAACCACGAGCCCAATGTCGCGACCTTGCGCTTCTGGGCGAAATGGGTGGGCTTCGACCAGCTGAGCGCGGTCCAGCAGGCGAATCTGCCGGGCAAGCAGGCGGCGGGCGAGGCGGCGCTGGCGCTGATGGACGAGCATCTCGAGACGCGCGACTGGTTCGTGATCGACCGGCTGACGCTCGCCGACATCGCGCTCTATGCCTATACCCATGTCGCGGAGGATGGCGGGTTCAGCCTGCAGGCCTATCCGAATGTGCGCGCCTGGATCGACCGGGTCGCTGCCCATCCGCGGCATATTCCGATAACCGCCTGATTCGACGAGCGGAAGCGGCCCATTATGCATAGTTCTATGACATCCGCGTGAAGTCGAAACGATTCGAAATGTAATATTCCGCGGCCATTTACCCGGTCCAGGCAAGGGCATTTGCAGGGCTGGTTAAATGGCCACGATCACGAGGCTTCCGTTCGACACACAGCATCTCGCGGACTTCCACGCTTCGACTCCGTCGATCCCCGAAAAGGCGGTCACCGAGCGCAAGCGCTACCGCACGGTCTGGATCAGCGACGTCCATCTCGGCACGCGCGGCTGCAATGCCGAGATGCTCATCGACTTCCTCGATCATGTCGATTGCGACGTGATGTACCTCGTCGGCGACATCCTCGACGGCTGGGCGCTCAAGAAGCGCTTCTACTGGCCCGATTCGCACAACGACATCGTCTGGCGCTTCCTGAAGCGCGCCAAGCGCGGCACCGAGATCGTCTATATCCCGGGCAACCATGACGAGATGTTCCGCCAGTTCTCGGGCCTGAACTTCGGCGGCGTGCATATCCGCCGCCAGGCGATCCACACCACCGCCGACGGCCGCCGCCTGCTCGTGCTGCACGGCGACGAGTTCGACGCGATCACCATGTCGCACCGCTGGCTCGCGCATCTGGGCGATGCCGCCTACGAGATGATGATGGGCCTCAACCGGCTGGTGAACCGCGTCCGCCGCATGCTCGACATGCCCTATTGGTCGCTGAGCAAATACGCCAAGGCCAAGGTGAAGAACGCAGTCGAGTTCATTTCCAAGTTCGAAGAGATCGTCGCGCACGAAGCCGGTGCGCGGGGAGTCGACGGCGTGATCGCCGGACATATCCACACGGCCGAGATGCGCGACATCGAAGGCATCGCCTATTACAATGACGGCGATTGGGTGGAGGGTTGCACCGCGCTCGTGGAGCATTACGACGGTACGATGGAAATTCTCCATTGGGCCGAAGAGATGGCGAAGCGCGAAAGCGAACTAGCGTCCGGGGTCAGACTGGCGGCTGCGTGACGGCGGCAACGGAGGTCGGACCCGTGCGGATAGCCATAGTGACAGACGCTTGGGAGCCCCAGGTGAACGGAGTCGTGCGCACGCTGCAATCGGTGCGCGCGGTGCTGGAAAAGCAGGGCCACAAGGTCATCGTGATCTCGCCCGATCTCTTCTATTCGCTGCCGTGCCCGACCTATCCGGAGATCCGGCTGGCGCTCGCCCGGGTCGCCAGCGTCGGGGCGATGCTGGAGGAATTCAATCCGACGGCGATCCACCTGGCGACCGAAGGGCCGCTCTGCGTTGCCGCGCGGCGCTGGTGCATCCGCCACGACATGCCGTTCACTACGGCGTACCACACCCAGTTCCCGGACTATGTCTCGGCGCGCTCCGGCGTGCCGGCCGAATGGATCTGGCGCTACATCAAGTGGTTCCACGCGCCGAGCCAGGCGATCCTGGCCTCCACCCCCTCGATCCGCCAGTCGCTGATCGACCATGGCCTGTCCCATGTGAAGCATTGGGGCCGCGGCGTGGACCTGGCGAACTTCCACCCGGGCATCGCGCCGCATCCGGCGATGCAGGGGCTGGAAGGGCCGGTGCAGCTCTATGTCGGCCGGGTCGCGATCGAGAAGAATATAGAGGCCTTCCTGAAGACCTCGCATCCGGGCACCAAGGTCGTGGTGGGCGACGGCCCGGCCCGCGCCTCGCTTCAGGCACGCTTTCCGGAAGCGAAGTTCCTGGGCCCGATGTTCGGCCCCGAGCTCGCATCCGCCTATGCCGCCGCCGACGTCTTCGTCTTCCCGAGCAAGACCGACACGTTCGGGCTGGTGATGATCGAGGCGCTGGCCTGCGGCGTGCCGGTCGCGGGCTATCCGGTCACCGGGCCCATCGATGTGCTGACGCCGGAGACCGGCGCGATGGACGCCGACCTGACCAAGGCGATCGGCATCGCGCTGACCCGGGATCGCGCGGCCTGCGCCGCCTATGGCCGGACCTTCACCTGGGAAGCCAGCGCGCGCCAGTTCCTCAATGCGCTGCATCCGATGCATGGGGAGCGGGCGGCGGCCTGAGCACGCAATAATCGTCATCCGGGGGCAATTATGGGCGTACTGCCTGCGCAGCCCGCCCCCTTTTTCTTGCTCTTCGCGACTTCTCGCATTAAGTCGGGCCCGTGACAGGCCACCCGTGAAGGGTGGCCCTTTCTATTTCTGGAGACGAAAAGTGGCCCAGCCGCTGATGCCGCATGCGACCGCTTCCTGGCTGGTCGACAACACTTCGCTCTCGTTCGATCAGATCGCGGAGTTCTGCGGCCTGCACATCCTCGAGGTCCAGGCGATCGCCGATGATACCGCCGCGACCAAGCTCACCGGCCGCGATCCGGTCCGTGCGCACGAGCTGACGATGGACGAGATCGAGAAGGGCCAGAAGGACCCGAACTACGTCCTCAAGATGCTCAAGGGCCCCGAGCAGGTCCGCCGCACCAAGGGCCCGCGCTACACCCCGGTGTCGAAGCGCCAGGACAAGCCGGACGGCATCGCCTGGATCCTGCGCAACCATCCGGAGATCTCGGACGGCGCAATCGGCAAGCTGATCGGCACCACCCGCACCACCATCGCCGCGATTCGCGACCGCAGCCATTGGAACATCGCCAATATCGTGCCGAAGGACCCGGTGACGCTGGGTCTCACTTCGCAGCGCGAGCTTGACGCGCTGGTCGCCAAGGCCGCCAAGGCCGCCGGCATCGAGGCACAGGTCGATACTCGCCTCGAGGGCGACCGCGAAGCGCTGATCGAGCAGCTCCGTGCCGAGCGCACCGCCGCGGCCCGCGAAGCCGAAGGCCATGGCGACGACGCGCCGGCCGCGCCGATCGAGCACACCGCCGAGACGCTGTTCCGCACCAACAACAGCAACTAAGCGTCCGGGAACAGGGCGGCGTGGCGGGCGCAGATCGCGTCCCATAGCCCCGCCGCCTCCGGCACCGCCAAACCGAAGCGCTGGTCGAGCCGCTCGACCAGCGCTTCTGCGTTCTGGAGGGTCTCGCTCGTCTCGCCCTCGGGGCCGCGCGTGATGAGGACGCGCCCGCGCAATATGCTGTGGGTGTCGCCGCGGCGCTGCTGGACCACGAGGTTCTGGACGAAGGGCGATTGCGGCGCGACCTGCAGCTCGGCGCAGCGCTGGGCGAACAGCGCCTCGTCGGCGGGCGCGTCGCTGAAATCGTAGCTGAACGGATCGCCCTCGCCATAGCGCTCCTCGAAGCGCCACCAGCCATCCACTTCGCGCAGCGCCACCGCATAGGGCGCGAATTGCGCGTTTCCTGCTTCGAAGGGCAGGGGTGCCGCCTGGCTGCCGCCGAAGCCGACATCGACCAGCCATAGCCGGCCTTCCAGCCTGACCAGCAGCGCGAGATGGTTGCCCAGTGACATCTCGCCGATCACGTGCCGCATCACGCCGGCGGAGATGCGGCGGACGTCATAGCCCAGCGCCTCCAGGACGCGGCCGAACAGCCCGTTCTGCTCGAAGCACCAGCCGCCGCGCCGGCGCGTCACCAGCTTGTCGAAGATCGCGTCCGGATCGATCGAGATGGGCGTGCCGAGCTGCACGTCGAGATTCTCGAACGGGAAGGCAGCGAGATGGGCCTGCATCAGCTGGGTGAGCGTGATGCGGTCCGGCGTGGTCGGCTGCGGCTGGCCGGTGCGCGCTAAATAGGCCTGAAGATCCATGTGCTGCCTCCCCCTTGCAGGCAGAGAGCATGGCAGCGGGCGGGGTGCGCTGTCGAGCCTCGGCAGGACGGGGCGGGGCGTGTAGCCTCGCGTCCGCGACTCGGGACGGCCGGGCGCGCATCCTGGAGGGATCCCATGTGTGACGACCTGACCGCCGCCGACAACGCCGACTTCCTGATGACCCGGCGCGAATTCGGCGCGGGCGCGGCTGCGGCCGGAGTGGTCGCGCTGTTGCCGGTTCCCGCCGACGCGGCGGAGATCAAGGGCCGCGACGTTACCATCGTCACGCCGGACGGCAGCTGCGATGCCTATTTCGTCGCACCGGCCAAGGGCAAGCATCCCGCGGTGATCGTGTGGCCGGACATTTTCGGCCTGCGCCCGGCCTTCCGCCAGATGGCCGACCGGCTCGCGCAGTCGGGCTATGCGGTGCTGACGGTCAACCAGTTCTACCGCTCGACCAAGACGCCGTTCGTCACGTCCGGTCAGGGCTTCGACGATGCACTCAAGGCCAAGGTGGGGCCGTGGCGCGCGCTGCTCACCAATGAGGCGGCTCAGCGCGATGCGGCGGCGTTCATCGCCTGGGTCGATGGCCAGAAGGAAGTCGACAGGAAGCGCGGCATCGGTACCACCGGCTATTGCATGGGCGGGCCGCTGGTGATGCTCACCGCGGCCGTGTCGCCCCCCCGGGTGCGCGGCGCGGCGACCTTCCATGGCGGCGGGCTCGCGGCGGACGGGCTGCTCGCGCTCGTCCCGACGATGAAGGCGCGCTTCCTGATCGCCATTGCCGAGAATGACGACGGCCGCGCGCCCGGCGACAAGGACAAGCTGCGCGCCGCGTTCGCCGCCGCGAAGCTCCCCGCCGAGATCGAGGTCTACAAGGGCACGATGCACGGCTGGTGCCCGCCGGACAGCCAGGTCTACAACGCCGCCGAGGCCAATCGCGCCTGGGACCGGTTGCTGGCGACCTTCGTCACGCTCTGAGGCGGTTTGACGGCCGGTCAATGTGAGTTCACGTTATGTTCTGACGATTCGGAGGCAGGCCATGGCAGACGAACTGATCTTCTACACCCATCCCCAGTCGCGCGGGCGGATTGCCCGCTGGGCGCTGGAAGAGGCGGGTGCCGCCTATGAAACACAGGTCGTCGAATATGGCACGACGATGAAGGGCGAGGACTATCTCGGCATCAACCCGATGGGAAAGGTGCCGGCGATCGTCCACAAGGGCCGGGTCGTCACCGAATGCGCGGCGATCTGCGCCTATCTGGCCGAGGCGTTCCCCGAGGCAGGGCTGGCGCCCACGGCGGAGGAGCGGGCGGACTATTATCGCTGGCTGTTCTTCGCGGCAGGCCCGGTCGAGCAGGCGGTGACCAACAACTTCGCCAAGTTCGAGCCATCGGCCGATCAGGGCCGGATGTTCGGCTATGGCAATTACGACCTGGCCGTCGATGTGCTGGAGAAGGCGGTGTCGGCGCATCCCTATATCGCCGGTGATCGCTTCACCGCGGCGGACATCTATGTTGGCTCGGCGGTGGGCTGGGGCACGATGTTCGGCACGCTGCCGAAGCGCGATGCCTTTCTGGACTATTTCGGTCGGCTGAGCAGCCGGGAAGCGTATCAGCGCGCCAGCGCCAAGGACGATGCGCTGGTGGCGGAACTGGAAGCGGCCAAGGCGCCGGCCTGACTGTTCTCTCCGGCGCGTGCAGCATGTGACGCGCCGGAGGCATGCGTTCACAAACTGACGGAAAATGGGGGAGGGCGGAGTGGACCACTCGGCAGCCTATGATGCTGGCCGCCTGGCCGGAACCGTTATCGGGTACCTTCTGGTATATGGCGGAATGATCGCGCTGGGGGTGTTCTTCGGCAAGCGATTGGCAAGGAAGCGCGATGTCGGCTTCGTGCGCTGGCCGCTTAACCTGGCGCTCGTGCTGGTCCTGCTGCTGATCGCGGGCCAGTGCGCCAATCGCAACCAGGCGCAAGGCGTGGCGAGCAGCGTGGAGGCTTAGTTCCTTCAGTTCCCCGGCAAAGGCCGGGGCCCAGTTGCAATGTCGTTCGAGAGGCTTCGGCACCGTCGATAGCGCGCTCAACCCGGGCACCGGCCTTCGCCGGGAACGGCGAACTAGTGGGATTCAGGTTTTGATGCGGCCTAGCGCTCAAGCTTTTCCATCCGGGCCGGCAGCTCGGCCATCACCGCGTCGCGGTCGGCCTGGTCGGTCGAGCCCCAGCGCGCGATCTCGTCGATCGTGCGGCCGCAGCCGAGGCACCAGCCGGTGGCACCGTCCATCGTGCAGAGCCCGATGCAGGGGCTCTCGATGATCGGGACATATTCGATCATCGCGTCCAGCGCGCCAGCCAGTCGGCCATTTGCTGGGGCTGCAGGAGGCGCGCATCCCCCAGGCCGAGAATGTCGTCGCGGTTGCGCAGGCGGCCGGTGCGCGGGTCGACCACCAGGATCGCGGGAACGGCCTCGAGCGAGGCAGCGCCGAAGCGGCGGGGCATGTCGAGATTGCGGTCGAACTCGCCGATATCGACCTGGACCAGCTCGAAATGGCTGGCGATCCAGCTGCGCATGTCGGGCAATTCGAGCACGCCGGCCAGAACCCGGCAATCAACGCACCAGTTGGCGCCGAAATCGATGAGCAGCGGTTTGCCGGACTTCTTCGCGCGAGCGAGCGCAGCGTCCACGTCCCTCCCGGCATCGCGCGATGGATCATAAGGCGCGGGCAGGGGCAGCGGTAGCTGGGCGAGCGTGCGCGCCTTGAGCCGGGGCGCTGCCACCATTTGCGAAAGGGCAGTGCCGGGCAGCGCCAGCGCGGTCAGCGCGAGCAGCAGCCCGGCGCGGCGAATCATTCGGCGGCGAGCGTGTAGTTCAGGAAGTCCGGGATCGGGCCGTTCCAGCCATCGTCCGGACCATCGTCGCGCTCGTCGCGGCGGCGGTCGCGCCCACGATCGCGGCGGGGCTGCTCGTCGCGGCTTTCACGGCGGAATTCCTCGCGGCGCGGCTCTTCCCGGCGGGGCTCGTCGCGACGCGTTTCCTCGCGCTTCGGCTCGGCCTTCTTGCCGCGCGCGGGCTTCTTCTCGTCCTCGGCCTTGCGGCGGCGGCCGCGCGGCGCTTCCTCGCGCACCTCGTCGCCCTCGGCGGCGGCAGCCGGGTTCTTCAGCCGCACGCGCTCGATCTTGTGGCCGGTGAGCTTCTCGATATTGGCGATGTTCTCGGCATCGTCCGGCGCGACCAGCGTATAGGCTGTGCCGGTGGCGCCGCCGCGGCCGGTGCGGCCGATGCGGTGGACATAATCGTCCGGATGCCAGGGCGCGTCGAAGTTGAAGACGTGGCTGACGCCCTTGATGTCGAGCCCGCGCGCCGCGACGTCGGAGGCGACGAGGATGTTCACGTCACCCTTCTTGAACCGGTCGAGCTCGGCAAGGCGCTGCGGCTGTTCCATGTCGCCATGGATCTCGGCCGAGCGGAAGCGGTGGCGCTGCAGGCTCTTGTTGAGCTCGCGCACCGTGGTCTTGCGGTTGCAGAAGATGATCGCGGTCTGGACGTTGTCCGCCTCGAGCAGCTGGCGCAGCGTCTCGCGCTTCTTCATCGAGGTGGTCTCGACGATGCGCTGGGTGATGTTGGTGTTGGTGGTCGCCGGACGGGCGACCTCGATCCGCTTGGGATCGTTCAGGAACTTGTCCGCCAGCTTCTTGATGACCGGCGGCATCGTTGCCGAGAAGAGCAGGGTCTGGCGCTGCTTGGGCAGCTTGGTGCAGATTTCCTCGATATCGGGGATGAACCCCATGTCGAGCATCCGGTCGGCCTCGTCGATCACCAGCAGGCTGCAGCCGGTGAGCAGGATCTTGCCGCGGCCGAACAGGTCCATCAGCCGGCCCGGCGTGGCGATGAGGACGTCGACGCCCTTTTCCAGCGCCTTCACCTGGTCGCCCATCTGCACGCCGCCGATCAGCAGGGCCATGGAGAGCTTGTGGTGGGTGCCGTACTTCTCGAAATTCTCGGCGACCTGGGCAGCGAGCTCGCGCGTCGGCTCGAGGATGAGCGAGCGCGGCATCAGCGCGCGGGTGCGCCCTTCGCCGAGGATGTCGATCATCGGCAGCACGAATGCGGCGGTTTTGCCCGTGCCCGTCTGGGCGATGCCGACAAGGTCCTTGCCCATCAGCACGCTTGGAATGGCCTGGCGCTGAATGGGCGTGGGCTCGGTATAGCCCGCGTCAGTCACTGCGCGCAGAAGTTCGTCAGAAAGGCCGAGATCGGCAAAGCTCATGCAATTTTCCGGAAAATCGGCGTGGCTGACCCACGCGCGAAGCCTTCACGCGCTTGCGGATTTGGTGAGGAAAGTCAAGCGCTGAGGCGCTTAACGTGCCAATTCCAGCGTCTTGAAGGCCTCTACGTCGCAGGAGCGGCCCGCGCGGGTGCGGATCGAATCGCGGCCGGCGCAGATCTTCTGGTCCTTGTTCGTCTTCACATAGAAGCCGTTGTAGAAGCCGAGCGCCGGGCAATTGCGGCCCAGTTTGGCACGCAGCAGCGAGCCGTCGCGCAGCACCAGATCGACGCTTTCCTGCGTGTTGACGCCGGCGAAGCCTGCAATGTCCTGGACCTTTACGCAGTCCTTGGTCTTTTTCTCGATCACGCGCGGGGCGCGGCGCACCACGATGGTGGCGCTGCTGGTGATGGTGACGCGCGGCACCTGGATCGTCACCCGTTGCTGCTGTTGCTGCTGCTGGTCCTGCTGGAACGCCACCCGCACCGCATCCCAGTCGGGCGCGCCTGCAGGCGCCGCTGCGGGAGCGGCGACGACGAGCAGCAGGCTGGAGGCGACGGAAAACGGATTCGGCATTTCGTGTTTGTTATGTACGACCCAGGTTTGAACAGTGGATGAACTGCCGGCCATCGTGCTAGCCCAAAAATGCCATGACACCAGCGCAGCAGCAGCTCGTCGATACCGTTTTGGAGCGCTTTGGCGCCAAGGCGGTCACCACGGACGCCCAGGAAATCGCGCCCTGGGAATCGGACTGGCGCGGCCGCTATCACGGCAGTGCACCGGCTCTGCTCTCGCCGGGATCGACCGCGGAAGTGGCGGAAATCATCCGGCTTGCCGGCGAACTCGGCGTGAAGATCGTGCCCCAGGGCGGCAATACCGGCATGGTCGGCGGCGCGACCCCGTCCGAGGACGGATCGGCGCTGCTGCTCTCTACCCGCCGGATGAACACGATCCGCTCGATCGATCCGGTAGGCAATGTCGCGGTGGTCGAGGCTGGGGTGATCCTGGCCAACTTCCACAATGCCGCGTTGGAACAGGGGCGCCGCTTCCCGCTGACGCTGGGCGCCAAGGGCAGCGCCACGATCGGCGGGCTGGTCTCCACCAATGCCGGCGGCACCCAGGTCCTGCGCTTCGGCAACATGCGACACCTGGTCGCGGGGCTGGAGGCAGTGCTGCCCGATGGCTCTATCTATGAGGGGCTGACGCCGCTCAAGAAGGACAATCGCGGCTATGACCTCACCCAGCTGCTGATCGGGGCGGAGGGGACGATCGGCATCGTCACCGCCGCGACGCTGCAGCTCCATCCGGCGATTCTCGAGCGCGCGGCCGCGTGGGTAGGTGTCGCGAGCCCGGAGGATGCGCTCCGGATGCTGCGTCTGATGGAGGCACGGACCAACACGATCGAAAGCTTCGAGATCATCCCCGGCGAGATCCTGCGGCATGTCCTGGATCATATTCCGGGCACCCGCTCGCCGCTCGCCGGTGAACATGCCTGGCACGTGCTGATCGAATCGGTCGCCACCGAAGCCGGTGCGGAACCTCCCGCCGCGCTGCTTGGGCAGCTGCTCGAGCCGGTATTCGAGAGCGGGCTTGCCGAGGACGCGGTGATCTCGTCGAGCGAGGCGCAGGTCGAGGCTTTCTGGCACATCCGCGATTCGATCTCCGAGGCCGAGCGGGCACTCGGCCCGGCGATGCAGCACGACATCTCGGTGCCGGTCGACAAGATGCCGCGCTTCATGATCGAGGCTGCGGAGGCGGCCGAGCGCCGCTTTCCCGGCGTGACCGCTACCGGCTTCGGGCATCTGGGCGACGGCAATGTCCATTTCCACGTCCGTGCGCCCGCCGGCGTCGATCGCGACAGCTGGTATGCGGGCGACGGCAAGGCGGTGAGCCGCTTCGTCTATGACATGGTGGTGGCCGAAGGCGGATCGATCTCGGCCGAGCATGGCATCGGCCAGATGAAGCGTGACGAACTGGTGCGTTTGAGCCCGCCGCAGCGCATCGCGGCACTAAAGGCGATCAAAATGGCACTGGATCCCCGCGGAATCCTCAATCCGGGCAAGCTGGTGGTGCTTGCGCCCGAGGCTGACAACCCATAGACCCGCCAATCGGGATTCCAGATACCAGCATTTTGTTCCCAGGAGATTTAGGATGGCTTCCGCCCCGCAGCAGTCGCTGCCTCTGTTTTACAATGACCTGCAGCCGCTTTCGAGCCAGCAGCACGCCGATTTCAAGATTCGCTCGGCCGACAAGGCGCCGTTCCTTGCGAAGCAGCACGCGGTTCCCGTCACCGTCGAGGAATTCCCGCTGGTGCAGCGTTTCATGCCGATCGTCTTCTCGCAGGGCGAAGAGCCGGTGCCGCTTGCACTGATGGGCCTGAACGAAGGCATCAATACCTTCTTCGACGAAGATGGTTCGCTCAACGAGCCGAACTTCTACGTCCCGGCCTATATCCGCCGCTATCCGTATCTGCTGGCGCGCCTGCGCCCGGACAGCGACGAGCTGTCGCTCTGCTTCGACCCGACCACGGACACCGTGGGTGCGTTCGAGGAAGGCGAGGCGCTGTTCGTCGACGGCGAACCGAGCGAGACCACCAAGAACATCCTTCAGTTCAACGAGCAGTTCGAGCAGGCCGGCGCCCGCACCGGCCAGTTCATGAAGGAGCTCAAGGAACTCGACCTGCTGATCGACGGTGAAGTCACCATCCAGCCGGACGGCGCGGCTCAGCCCTTCGTCTATCGCGGCTTCATGATGATCGACGAGAACAAGCTCAACGAGCTGCGCGGCGACCAGCTGCGCAAGATCGTGCAGAACGGCATGCTGCCGCTCATCTACGCCCACCTCTTCTCGCTGGGCCTGATGCGCGACATCTTCGGCCGCCAGCTGCGCCAGGGCAAGATGCCCGAGCCGCAGCTCGTGCAGCCGACCGCCTGAGAATGATCGAGCGCGGCGATCGATACAGCCGGGGGGCGATCGCCTTCCACTGGTCGATTGCCGCGCTCATCCTCGTCAACCTGATCATCGGCCTGTTCCACGACGCGATGCCGCGGGCGTGGGGCGTGATGCCGCTGCACAAGTCGCTCGGCATGGCCGTGCTGGCGCTCACGCTGGGCCGGATCGCCTGGCGATTCACCCACAAGCCGCCGCATCTGCCCGAGCTGTTGCCCGCCTGGGAAAAGGCGACGGCGCACATTGTCCACTTCATCCTCTATGCGCTGATGCTGATCCTGCCGATCAGCGGCTGGCTGCTTTCCTCCAATCCGGAGAAGCCGCGCCCGGTGAACTGGTTCGGCCTGTTCGAGATTCCGGTGCTGCCGGCAACGCCCGCCGTGGCGCACAATGCGCACGAGGCGCATGAGCTGCTCGGCTATCTGATGGCGGCGCTGGTGGTGATCCACATCGCCGCGGCGCTGCGGCACCATTTCCTGCTCCGCGACCAGGTGCTCGCGCGCATGCTGCCCGGGATCCGCCGAAACGGTTGATCTTTCTGCGAGAACGTTCGCCCGCAGCCCCTTGAACTAATCGACCCCCCAATTATATTTGGTCTTGTACGGCGTCGTGTCCCCCCTTTCGCGAAGCCGTACGGCACGCCCTCGGGCGTGTCTCCTCCCTGAACCTTGGCCACCTCGTGGGTAACCACGAGGTGGTTTTTTATGTGCCGTTGCCCCGGCCCTCGACGCGCGGCAGACTGGTCGCATGGGCAAGCGATCCGGGGTTCCGCACCGTGACGACGAACTGGCGGCGCTCAGCCTTGCTGCGCTGGAGGCCGAACTCGCGCGTGCGCACAGCCGGCTGGCGATTGTCGAGGGAGCGAAGGCTGCCAAGCAGTGGCACAAGCGCATCCACTGGCTTGAAGCGGAGATCGCGCGCCGCGATTGAGCGTTATTCCGCCGCGATCGCGCCCGGCAGCGCCTCGTCGGCAACCGCATCGATGATGTCGCGCAGCAGCCGCACCACAGCTTCGAGCCCCGGCCCTGGCTGGTCGAGCATCGAATCGAGATAGAGCGACCGGTCGAACTCCAGCTGGATCGCGTGGATGCCGCGTCGCGGATTGCCGTGGCGCTCAAGGATATGCCCGCCCGAATAGGGGGTGTTGGCCGCGGTCCGCACGCCATGCGCCCGCGCCACGCCCTCGATCCGGCCGAGGAAGCGTGCCGCGGCCGACTTGCCGAAGCGATCGCCTGGCACCAGCCGGGCCGCGATGCCCGGGGCACCGAGCGAGGGCATCGAATGCACATCAAGCAGCACCGCCACGCCGAAACGGACGCGCGCCGCGGTCAGTGCCGCTTCGATGGCGGCGTGCCAGGGGCGGTGATCGGCATGTATCCGCTGCTGCACCTCGTCGGCGGTCAGGCGGCGCTGCCAGATGTCGCCCGCGCTGCCCGCCCGGCGCGGCACCAGCCCCAGCCCGGAGCGGATCTTGGCGGAAAGCGGCGCGCCGTGCGGCCAGGCGCCGTCGTCCAGCCGGGGGTCGCGCTCATGCTCGGCGCGGTTGAGATCGATCCAGGCACGGGCACGGGTGGCGACGAACAGCGTCTCGTCGCGGCGGGCGGCAAGGGCGATCGCATCGGCATGGCGATCCTCCAGCGCGCGCAGCGCAACGAGCGGGACGCGGATCGCGCCGCGCAGCGCCTCGGGATAGTCGCGTCCGGCATGCGGCACCGACAGGATCACCGGGCTCAGCGGCTCGGCGGGGCCATGGCGGACGAAGGTCGCTTCAGTCACGACGCCATGACTATGCGCGCCTTGGCCTCGCCGCAATGCCGTGGGATAGGATAAGGGCGCAAAATCTTAAGGGCTTTCGGTATAGGAGGAGCCCTGTTGATTTCGAGTGGGGAAACATGATCCGAATTCTGCTGGCCGAGGATGACCGCGTGATGCGGGAATACCTTACCCGGGCGCTCGAGCGCTCGGGATATGCGGTCAGTGCGGTCGATCGCGGCACGGCGGCGATGCCGCTGCTCGAGTCCGAGCGTTTCGACCTGCTGCTCACCGACATCGTGATGCCCGAGATGGACGGGATCGAACTGGCCCAGAAGGCGAGCGAGATCGCGCCGGACATGCGGGTCATGTTCATCACCGGCTTTGCGGCGGTCACGCTCAAGGCCGGCAAGCAGGTGCCGCAGGCCAAGGTCCTCTCCAAGCCCTTCCATCTGCGCGACCTCGTTCTCGAGGTCGATCGGTTGTTCGAAGCGGAGAATGCCGGATTTAATTGAATTAGGGTGCTTGCGCGGTTCGAAAAGTCCCGCTAGAGGCCCGCTTCCCGTTTCGGCCGACAGGCCAATGGGCGCGTAGCTCAGTGGTAGAGCACTGTGTTGACATCGCAGGGGTCGCAAGTTCAATCCTTGCCGCGCCCACCATATAGAAGAGCCGCCAGGTCAATGACTTGGCGGCTTTTTCTTTGTCCGCGCTGGCGCCGCGTGCCGCTTTGGCGCATCCTCGCCCCATGCAGAAAACCTTTTCCGAGTCTGGCTATGACTGGGCGAGTGGACGCGGCGCGCTGTGGCGGGACAAGCTGGACGGGATGGAGGCGCTGCTGGCGCCCATCGACGTGCCGTTCGTCGAAGCGCTGGCTCTCGATGCGCCTTGCCGGATCGGCGAGATCGCCTGTGGCGGGGGCGGCACCACCCGCGCCATTGCCGGCCGCCGCGCCGGCAGGCAGCGAGATCACCGGCTTCGACATTTCACCGGATCTGGTCGCCGCCGCCACGGCTCGTGCGGGCGACGTCGCGCGCTTCGTCGAGGCCGATGTTTCGCGATACCGGCCCGATAGCCCGTTCGAACGGCTCGCCTCGCGCTTCGGCGTGATGTTCTTCGAGGACCCCGCTGCCGCCTTCGCCAATCTGCGTCACTGGCTCGCGCCCGGCGGGCAGCTTGCCTTTGCCGTGTGGGGCCCGGCCGCCGAGGTCGGCTTCATGGCGCAGCTCCGCGGGACGATCGCCTCCGTGATGGACGTGGCGGCGAGCGATCCCGATGCGCCGGGTCCCTGTCGCTATGGCGATCCCGCGAAGCTGATCGCGCTGCTCGAAGGGGCGGGGTTCCGCGATGCCGCGAGTCGCACCGTGCATTGCTCGCTGCCGGTGCCGGGTGACACCCCCGCTGCCGCTGCGGCCTTCCTGCTCGCATCCTCGTCGATGGCCGCGCCGCTGGCGGATGCGCCCGAAGAGGTGCGCGAACGGGCGCATGCCCGCCTGACCGAGGTCTGTGCGAGGCATCTGGAGGACGGTCGGGTCCGCATGCCAGCCCGTGTCGAGATCGTCACCGCCAGGGGCTAGGCAACGCGCAGCTCCGCGAGGAAGGCATGGACCTGGCCCGACAGCGCATCGGCGCCGTCATGCAGCCGAACCGCCACTTCGCGCATCGCCCGGGCCTGGCTCGAGGCGTCGAGCGAGGTGCCGCCGATCGCCTCGATATCGCGCTGGATGCCGGTGCTGGCATGCACGGCTTCATCCACGTTGCGGGCGATCGTCCGTGTCGCTTCTTCCTGCCGGGCGACTGCGCCCTCCACGGCATCGGCCAGGGTAGCCATCGCGCCGATCGCCTGCTCGACCCGCTCATGGCCCGCGGCGACTTCGTCGATCCCGCCGCGAATCTCGCGGACATGGGCAGTGATCCGGTCCGCCGCGATGCCGGTCTGAGTGGAGAGCTGCTTCACTTCATTGGCGACCACGGTGAAGCCGCGCCCCGACTCGCCCGCACGCGCCGCCTCGATCGTGGCGTTGAGCGCGAGCAGGTTCACCTGCCGGGCGATGTCGCTGATCAGCCCGATCACCGAATCGATCGACTGAGCGGAGTGGAGCAGGTCGCGGGTACGCGCACTGCCGGTCTCGACCAGCTGGGAGACCGCGGAGGCCGCGAGGCGCGCGTCGCTGGTATTGTGGGCGATGCCGGCAAGTGCGCCGGCCAGGTCGCGGCCGCGCGCGGCGATCTCGGCCATGTTGTCGCTGGTCTGCGAGGCGGCGGTCGCGACGGCGACGGCACGGTCGCCGACTCCACTGGCCCGGTCGGCGGTAGCGAGCGCGCCCTGCTCGAGTTCGGTCGAGAGCGTGCCCATGTCGCGCGACAGGGCCTCGACCTGTGCCTCGAAGCGCCTGCTCGCCGCTTCGATCCGCGCGGCGCGCTCGACCTGTGCCCGCGCTACCGCGACTTCGCGTTCCGCGGCGAGATGGACGAGGCGGCGGTTGTTCACCGTCGCCTGCACCCGGCCGTTCCGGACCAGGATCATGCCTTCGCTGCCGCCGGACGCGCGATAGCTCTCCATCAGCCGGCCCATGTCGTCGCTCATTTCGGCGACCGGGCAGGCGCGGACATAACGCGATACCGCAGCGCCGTAGGACGGGTTCCGCATCAGCGCGTGGCCGAAGGGATTGAGCAGCAGCCGCCGCACGTCCTTCTCGAAGATCGCGCCGAGCGGGCGCTCCTGCGCGTCGACGATCGCGACGAGGCGCAGCTCGGGGTCGCCGCCGAACAGTTCGGCGGCCCGCCACATCGTGTCGGTCAGCGTGAGCAATGGCGGGTTGAGCTCGCGCTCGGTGAGCCAGGTGCCGCGGGGCGCAGGGGGATCGGCAAGAGACATTGGCTGCCGGATAGGAGGCACTTGGTAAATGCCCACTTAGCCTAGCGTTACAGTACCGAGACAATGCGCATTTTTTCGCGGGTTACGGGCGATTTCTTGCGAAAAATCGTGGGCGTGGCTGTAACCATGGCGTCATCCGCCGCTGGCTAGGGGGAGGCCATGAAGTTCAGCATCGAAAATCTGGCGCTCAGCCACGGTGACCAGCGCGTGATCGACGGCGTCGAGGCAGTGCTTGAGCCCGGCCGGGTGACAGTGGTGCTGGGCGGCGCGGGCGCCGGCAAGGCGCTGCTGCTGCGCGCGCTCGCCGGACGAGTCGATCTCGATGCCGGCCAGATCCGGCTGGGCGGGCGGCTGATCGGACGCTTCACCAAGGGCGAGCGCGCCGCGGCGTTCATGTTGCTGGGAGAGGGCCGGCGCGGACTGTTCGGCAGGGGCCCCGTCGATCTCGCCGATGCGATCGGAGCAAGGCCGAGCTGGCTGTTTGCCGCGGATCCGCTGAGCATGCTCGACCCGGTTACCCAGTTCGCCCGGATCGGCCAGCTGCGAGCTGCCGCGCAGCAGGGGATGGGCGTGGTGGTGACGCTCGCCGATCCCGTGCTCGCTGCCCGACTCGCCGATGACGTGCTGCTGCTCGGCCAGGGGCGCATGCTTGGTTTCGGACCGGCGCGCGAAGTGCTGGAGCACCGGAATCTGCGCCAGGCATTCGGGATCGAGGTGATGGTGATTGGCGATGCCAATGGCCGGCTCCTCCCCGTGCCGATCGGCTTCGCCACCCAGTGAGGCGCCCCATCGAGCGGCGCGTGACAGCGACTGTTTCTTGTGCCACTGCGTAATTAAATTACACAGTGAGTCGGGCCGCAAGAGCCCGAAGCAGGAGAAATATGGTGCGTAACATCGACCATGTCATCGTCGGCCATAACGGCGGCGCGGGTGCCCGGACCGGCGAGGTGTTCAACCCGAATACCGGCCAGGTACAGGCGCAGGTCCAGCTCGGCGGCCAGGCCGATCTCGACAAGGCGATCGCCGCCGCCCAGGCCGCCCAGCCCGGCTGGGCCGCGACCAACCCGCAGCGCCGCGCCCGCGTGATGTTCGCCTTCAAGGCGCTGGTCGAGAAGAACATGGACGAGCTGGCGCACCTGCTCAGCTCCGAGCATGGCAAGGTGATCGCCGATGCCAAGGGCGATATCCAGCGCGGCCTGGAGGTGATCGAGTTCGCCTGCGGCATCCCGCATGTCCTCAAGGGCGAGTACACTCAGGGCGCGGGCCCCGGCATCGACGTCTATTCGATGCGCCAGCCGCTCGGCATCGGCGCGGGAATCACCCCGTTCAACTTCCCGGCGATGATCCCGATGTGGATGTTCGGCGTCGCCATCGCCTGCGGCAATGCCTTCATCCTCAAGCCCTCCGAGCGCGATCCCAGCGTGCCGGTTCGCCTTGCCGAGCTGATGCTTGAAGCGGGCGCGCCCGAGGGCATCCTCCAGGTCGTGCACGGCGACAAGGAAATGGTCGACGCGATCCTCGACCATCTGGCGATCTCGGCGGTGAGCTTCGTCGGCTCGTCGGACATCGCCCATTATGTCTATCGCCGCGGCGTCGAGGCCGGGAAGCGCGTCCAGGCGATGGGCGGCGCGAAGAACCACGGCATCGTCATGCCCGATGCCGATCTCGACCAGGTCGTCGCCGATCTCTCCGGCGCCGCCTTCGGCTCGGCCGGCGAGCGCTGCATGGCACTGCCGGTGGTCGTCCCGGTCGGCGACAAGACCGCCGATGCGCTGCGCGAGAAGCTGATCCCGGCGATCGAGGCGCTGCGTGTTGGTGTCAGCACCGATGCCGAGGCGCATTACGGCCCGGTCGTGAATGCCGCGCACAAGCAGCGCGTGGAGAACTGGATCCAGACCGGCGTCGATGAAGGCGCCGAGCTCGTCGTCGATGGCCGCGGCTTCCAGCTCCAGGGCCATGAACAGGGCTTCTTCATCGGCCCGAGCCTGTTCGACCGCGTCACGCCGGACATGCAGGCGTACAAGGAAGAGATTTTCGGACCCGTGCTCCAGATCGTCCGCGCACCGGACTTCGAGACCGCGCTCAGGCTGCCGAGCGATCACCAGTACGGCAACGGCGTCGCCATCTTCACGCGCAACGGCCACGCGGCCCGCGAGTTCGCCGCGCGCGTCAATGTCGGCATGGTCGGCATCAACGTGCCGATCCCGGTACCGGTCGCCTATCACACCTTTGGCGGCTGGAAGCGCTCGGCCTTCGGCGACACCAACCAGCACGGCATGGAAGGCGTGAAGTTCTGGACCAAGGTGAAGACGATCACCCAGCGCTGGCCCGATGGCGGCGGTACGGGCGACAGCGCCTTCATCATCCCGACGATGGGCTGATCGGCCGCGCCGATCCGGGACGCAGGCCGTGCCCTTGTGGCGCGACAGGCGGGTGCCGGATCGGTTAGGCTGGTGCCGTCCTCGAAGGGGAGAAGCGAATGATCCGGCTGCTGCTATTCATCGGCGCGCTGATGCTGGCCGTGCGGGCCGATCCGGTGTCGAACGCCGGCGCGCAGCCCGTGCAGGCGGCGGCCAAGCGGATCGCATTCAGCTTCGACGATGTGCCGCGCGGTGCCGGCGCCTTCCTCAGCGAGGACGAGCGCACGCGCAAGCTGATCGCGGTGCTGCGCTCCCGCGGGGTCAGCCAGGTCGCGCTGTTCCTCAATCCGGGCCGGATCGACAATGGCGCCGCGGGCAAGGCCGCGATGCGCCGCATCCGTGCCTATGTCGCCGCGGGCAATGTGCTTGCCAACCACACCTGGCTGCACCCGCATCTGTCCAAGGTGAGCGCCGAGGAGTTCCTCGACCAGGTCGGCAAGGCGCAGGTTTGGCTGGACAAGCAGCCCAATTCGCGGCGCTGGCTGCGCTTCCCCTTCCTCGACGAAGGCGGGCCGGACAAGGCCAAGGTCGCTGCGGTCCGCGCCGGTCTGGCCGCACGCGGCATCCGCAACGGCCATGTCACTGCCGAGGCGTCTGACTGGAATATCGAGGGGCTGACGATCGCGGCGAAGAAGGCGGGCAAGACGATCGACATGGAGGGCCTGCGCGATCTCTATGTCGAGAGCCATGTGAAAGCCGCCGACTTCGCCGACGAGCTGGCGATCAAGACGATCGGCCGTTCGCCCGCGCATGTGATGCTGCTCCACGAGACCGACATCGCCGCGCTGTTCATCGGCGACCTGATCGACGCGCTGCGCCGCGACGGCTGGGAGATCATCACGCCGGACCTGGCCTATGCCGATCCGATCTACCTGGCGATGCCCGAGGTGCCCTGGACCAACGGCACGCTGACCGAGCAGATGGCCTGGGAGAAGAAGATCCCGCCGCCCCGCTATTACGACCGCAATGACCTGAAGATCGCCAACCCGCTCTTTGCCGAGCGGGTGCTGCACGAGAAAGCACAATGACCCAATTCGACCTTACCGACGACCAGCTCGCCATCCAGGAGATGGCGCGGAAATTCACTGCCGATGCGATCACCCCGCATGCGGCGGAGTGGGACGAGAAGCACATCTTCCCGCGCGACACGATCAAGGCGGCGGCCGAGCTGGGCTTCGCTTCGATCTACGTCTCGGAGGAAAGCGGCGGCATCGGCCTCGGCCGGCTCGAGGCAGCGCTGATCATGGAAGCGATGGCCTATGGCTGCCCCTCGACCAGCGCGTTCATCTCGATCCACAACATGGCGAGCTGGATGATCGACACCTTCGCCAGCGCCGAGCTCAAGGCGAAGTACCTCCCGTCGCTGATCACGATGGAGCGGATCGCGAGCTATTGCCTGACCGAGTCGTCATCGGGCTCGGATGCCGCCGCGCTCAAGACGCGGGCGGTGCGCGACGGCGATCATTATGTCGTCAATGGATCGAAGCAGTTCATCTCGGGTGCCGGCGAGAACGAGATCTACGTCACCATGGTCCGCACCGGCGAGGAAGGCCCCAAGGGCATTTCCTGCCTGGTGATCGAGAAGGACATGCCGGGCGTGTCCTTCGGCGCCAATGAGCGCAAGCTCGGCTGGCATTCGCAGCCGACGCGGCAGGTGACGTTCGAGGATGTCCGCGTGCCGGTCTCGAACCGCGTCGGTGGCGAGGGCGAAGGTTTCCGCTTCGCGATGATGGGGCTGGACGGTGGCCGCCTCAACATCGGCGCCTGCTCGCTTGGCGGCGCCCAGCGCTGCCTCGACGAGGCAGTGAAGTACACCAAGGACCGGCAGCAGTTCGGCAAGCCGATCGCGGACTTCCAGAACACCCAGTTCGTGCTGGCCGACATGGCGACCGAGCTCGAGGCTGCCCGTGCGCTCCTCTATCTCGCCGCCGCCAAGGTAACCGCGGGCGCGCCCGACAAGACCAAGTTCGCGGCAATGGCCAAGCGCTTCGCCACCGACACCGGCAGCTCGGTGGTCGATCGCGCGCTCCAGCTGCATGGCGGCTATGGCTATCTGATGGACTATCCGATCGAGCGCTTCTGGCGCGACCTGCGCGTCCACTCGATCCTCGAGGGCACCAACCAGGTGATGCGGATGATCGTCGGCCGGGAGCTTACCCGCCAGTGACCGACGATGTTCTGATCCAGACCGAAGGCAAGGCTGGCCGCATCCGGCTCAACCGGCCCAAGGCGATCCACGCACTCAACACCGGCATGTGCGCAGCGATGCTCGAAGCCCTGGCGGCATGGCGCGATGATCCGGCGATCGGGATCGTGCTGGTCGATCATGCCGAGGGCAGGGGTTTCTGTGCCGGCGGCGATATCCGCATGATCGCCGAGAGTGGCGCGAGCGACGGCGTTGCGGCGCGGGAATTCTTCCGCACCGAGTACCAGCTCAACCATGCGATGTTCACCTGCGAAAAGCCGATCGTGGCGTTCATGGACGGTATCACCATGGGCGGCGGCGTCGGTATCTCGCAGCCTGCGAAATACCGGGTCGCGACCGAGAACACCAAGTTCGCCATGCCCGAGACCGGGATCGGCCTGTTCCCGGACGTGGGCGGCGGCTGGTATCTGTCGCGCCTGCCCGGGAAGACCGGCGAGTATCTGGCGCTGACCGGCCACCGGCTCGACGGCGCCGAGTGTGTCGCGCTCGGCCTCGCCAGCCATTATCTGCCCGCCGAGGCACTGGAAGAGGCTAAGGCACGCATCGCGGGGGATCCGGCAGCGGTTGAAGCGATCCTGGCAGAACTGGCGATCCCGGCGCCGGAGCCGCGCATCGCCGCCCACCGTGAGGCGATCGATCGCCTCTTCGCTGCCGATACGGTGGAGGGTGTATTCTCCGCGCTCGAGGCCGATGGCGGCGAATGGGCTGCGGCCCAGCTCGCGACGCTGCGTACCAAGTCGCCGCAATCCATGAAGGTCTCGCTCCGCCTCGTCCGGGAAGGCCGTGCGAAGGCCAGCTTTGCGGACGAGATGGCACAGGAGTACGCCATTGGCGGCCGCGTCGCGCAGAGCCACGACTTCATCGAGGGCGTCCGTGCGCTGATCGTCGACAAGGACAATGCGCCGCAATGGAAGCCGGCTACGCTCGAGGGCGTCAGCGATGCGATGCTCGATGCGATCTTCGCGCCGCTGCCGGAAGGCGAAGCATGGGCGCCTCTCTAATCGTCATCCCCGCGAAGGCGGGGATCCATTATCATCTGCGGGAAGAATGGATTCCCGCCTTCGCGGGAATGACGGAGTAGCAAAGTGGCCAATTACGAAACCATCCTCGTCGAGCAGCGCGGTGCCGCGACGCTCGTCACGCTCAACCGGCCGCAGGCGCTCAATGCGCTCAACAGCCAGATCCTGTCCGAGCTGCTCGACGCGATGAAGGCGTTTGACGCCGATGCGTCACAGGGCTGCGCGGTTATCACCGGCAGCGAGAAGGCCTTTGCCGCCGGCGCCGACATCAAGGAGATGCAGGCCCAGGGCTTTGCCGACATGTACGGTCATGACTTCTTCGCCGGCTGGGACGTGTTCACCCGCACCCGCAAGCCGATCATCGCCGCGGTTTCCGGCTATGCGCTGGGCGGCGGCTGCGAGCTGGCGATGATGTGCGATTTCATCCTGGCCGGGGATAACGCCAAGTTCGGCCAGCCCGAGATCAAGCTCGCGGTCTCGCCCGGCATGGGTGGCTCGCAGCGGCTTACGCGTGCCGTCGGCAAGGCCAAGGCGATGGAGATGTGCCTCACTGGCCGGATGATGGACGCGGCCGAGGCCGAGCGCGCCGGGCTGGTCAGCCGCATCCTGCCGGCTGCGGAGCTGGTCGAGGAAGCGGTGAAGACGGCTCAGGCGATCGCCGCCATGGCGCCGCTCGCGGTGCTGGCCAACAAGGAGATGGTCAACGCCGCCTTCGAGACCAGCCTCGCCCAGGGCGTCGCCTTCGAGCGCCGGCTGTTCCATGCGCTGTTCGGCACTGCCGACCAGAAGGAAGGCATGACGGCGTTCGTCGAGAAGCGCCCGGGGAACTGGACGGGGAAGTGAAGGATATAGTCGTCACCCCGGCGAAAGCCGGGGTCTCAGGCGAAGGCAGGAAAAGAGCTGCACGAGATCCCGCCCCGGCCTGCGCCGGGACGGGATGACGAATTTAGAGAGAGGAAGACCAAGTGGCACGCGTAGCATTTATCGGCCTGGGCAATATGGGCGGCGGCATGGCCGCGAACCTCGCGAAGAAGGGGCATGACGTCCGTGCCTTCGACCTGAGCCAGGATGCGCTCGACAAGGCCAGGGCGGCGGGCTGCCTGCCTGCCGCCAGTGCGGTGGAGGCGGTGGACGGAGCCGAGGCGGTGATCACCATGCTGCCCGCCGGCAAGCATGTGGAAGCCACCTATGCCGACGTACTGCTCGATCATGCCGCACCCGGCGCGATCCTGATCGACTGCTCGACGATCGACGTCGACACTGCCCGCCGCGTGGCCGAGGCGGCGACCGCGCGGGGACTGATGGCAGTCGATGCGCCGGTCTCGGGCGGGATCGCCGCGGCCAATGCCGGCACGCTCACCTTCATGGTCGGCGGCACCGAACAGGCGTTCGGCCGCGCCGAGCCGTTCCTGGCGGACATGGGCAAGGCAGTGATCCATGCCGGTGCCAGCGGGGCGGGACAGGGCGCGAAGATCTGCAACAACATGATCCTCGGCGCGACGATGGTTGCCACCTGCGAAGCCTTTGCGCTGGCGGAGAAACTGGGGCTCGACGCCCAGCGCTTCTACGACATCGCTTCGGTCAGTTCGGGCCAGAGCTGGTCGATGACGAGCTACTGCCCTGTCCCCGGCGTCGGTCCCGAAAGCCCGGCCGATCGCGAGTATCAGGGCGGGTTCGCGGCACCGCTGATGCTCAAGGACCTCAAGCTGGCTTTGGAGGCGGCGGCGAGCGTCGGCGCCAACGTGCCGATGGGAACCCGGGCGGAGGAACTCTACCAGGCGTTCGTCGATGGCGATGGTGCCGGTCTCGACTTCTCGGGCATCATCAAGACGCTCAAATAGCCGTCACCTCGCCCTCAACCGTCATCCCGGCGAAAGCCGGGATGACGATAAGGGGAGATTTAACGCCTCCCGGCGCATACCCTGTACATGCGCATGCCGATCCTCGCCGCCCTCGTGCTCATCGCCGCGCCCGCCGCCGCCCAGCAGCAGCGCGCGCCATTCGTGATCGCCGAGACCGGGCAGGGCTTTGCCAAGCTCGATGATGCGGTGAATGCCGTGCGCGAAGGCACGGCGACGATCCTGATCGCGCCCGGCACCTATCATGACTGCACGGTGCAGACCGGCGGCAAGATCACCTTCAAGGCGGTCCAGCCCGGCACCGCGATCTTCGAGAACCAGGTGTGCGAGGAAAAGGCCGCCTTCGTGCTGCGCGGTCGCGGATCGGTGGTCGATGGTATCGTCTTTCGCGGCTTCTCGGTGCCCGATGGCAATGGCGCCGGCATCCGCATCGAGATGGGCGACCTGACCGTCACCAACTCGATGTTCCTCGACAGCCAGGAAGGCATCCTTGGCGGCGGTCACGAGACGGTGCACCGGATCACGATCGATCACACGACCTTCGCTGGCCTCGGCCAGTGCGAGACCGAGAATTGCAGCCATTCGATCTATCTGGCGGTGGACGGCGACGTGGTCGTCACCAATTCGCGCTTCGAGCGCGGCACCGGTGGCCATTACGTCAAGCTGCGCGCACGCCGGGTGACGATCACCGGCAACAGCTTCGATGATTCGAAGGGCAACAAGACCAACTACATGATCGACCTGAGCGAGGGCGGCACCGGGTTGATCGCCGGCAACACCTTCGTCCAGGGGCCGCGCAAGGAGAACAGCTCGGGCCTGATCGTGGTCGCGGCGGAGGGACGGACCTATCCGTCGACGGGCCTGCGCATCGAAGGGAATACCGCGACACTGGCACCGGGCGCCCCGGGCAATCCGGCGTTCGTGGCGGACTTCACCGGGCAGGTGGGACCGCTCGGGCAGAACGACCTGGGGCCAGGCATCCGCATCTTCGAGCGGCGGCGGTAAATCGAAACGTCATGCTGAACTTGTTTCAGCATCCAACGCTCCACGAGCCATATCGCCTGAGGTGCGTTGGACCCTGAAACAAGTTCAGGGTGACGGAGCAGAAAAGGAAAGGGCTCGCGAACCTCGCGAGCCCTTCTTCATTTCACTTGCAGCTATCGCCCTGGCCGGCATCCAGGTCGAGACAGCGGCCGTCGATCTCCACCGGCACCGGCACATGGATCAGCGCCGCCAGCGTCGGGGCGATGTCCACGGTCTCCACCGACAGCGGCTGCTCGAAGCCGGTCATGCCCTTGCGCCAGAACAGGATCGGCACGCGGCGATCATAGTCCCAGAAGCTGCCATGGGTGGCGATCGAGCCGCCCTCGGTGCCGGCGATCGGGGTGACGCGCGGCTTGAGCGCGATCACCAGGTCGCCCGAGCGCTGCGGATCGTACGAGGCACGGGCGCGCTCGAGCAGGGTCCAGGTCTCAGGCGGGGTGTGGACGATCGGCGTCGCCGCGATCTGGGCGCGGGTGAACACGGCTTCGACCTGCGGATTGGCCATGTAGCGCTTGATCGCCTCGGCCTGCACGCGGACGCGGTCCGCCTTGCTCAGGTCGGGCGAGAACCAGACGTCGCCCGAATTGCCGCCAACCAGCACCGGGCCCTTGATGCCCAGCGCCTGGCCGATCGCCAGACCCATCGCCTTCGCGCTCAGCTCCTTGGAGACGCGTGCGGCCATCGGCGCGGCGTGCTCGCGGTTGCGCTCGGGGAAGTCGTGGCCGCCATGGTCGGCGGTCAGCGCTACGGCATAGTCGACGCCGGTCTTGTCGAGCACGGCGAACAGCTTGCCCAGGGTCTGGTCGAGCGAGAGCAGCTGCAGGCACATCTCGCTGCCTTCGGTGCCCAGCGTGTGGCCGACATAGTCGGTGGCCGAGGCGCCGACGATCAGCAGGTCGGTATGGCCCGACTGGCCGAGCTTCATGTCGCTGGCGAGGCCGGCGGCGGTCGCCACGATCGCCTCGTCGAACTCGGGCGAGGCGCGGAAGGCGGTGCTGTTGCCCGCGGCGCGCGCGAAGCGGCCGGCGCCGGCACTGCGGGTCGGGTTGAGCTGGAAGGCACGGCTGCGAGCCTGGCAGAAGGGCGGCAGGTCAAGCGGCTCCTGCGCTTCGCTGATCCGCTTGGTCACGTTCGCGTTCATGCGGGTGACCATCGCCGGCTCGGCGCGGCCGGCATAGGAGACGAACGCCTTGCCGTTCCACCACCAGATCTCGTCGGTCTTGTGGCCGCCCATCATCACCGCGGCGCGGTCCTTGCCCGCCACCGAGACGACGCGGCTCGCCGGATCGGCAAGCTTCATCCACTCGCCCAGCGTCGGCACCTTCAGATGCTTGTCCGAGACGGTGTAGTTGTTCGAGTTGCTGCCGGGGACGCTCTCGTCCTCGGCGCAATAGACCGTCTTGTCCTCGCGCGGCGCGTTGAAATCGGTCCAGTCATTGGCGATGATGCCGGTCTTCGACGGATGATCGCCGGTCAGGATCGTCGAGTGGCCCGGGCAGGTCTCGGTCGCCGCATGGCTCTGATAGCCGGAGGGGAAGACCGCGCCGGTCATCAGCCGGGCCAGGCCCGAGCTGAACTGCGCGCGATATTCCGCGAACAGATCGGCCGAGAACTGGTCGACCGAGATCACCACGACGAGCGATGGCGCGGCGCGCGGGGCCTCGGCGGGCACGGTCTGCGCCGGGGGCGTCTCCTGCGCGGCGAGCGGGGTTGCGGCGAGCAGCGCGGCGGCTGCCGCGAGCGGACGGAACGACTTCATGCTTTGGCCACCTCCGGCGTGTGCAAATTCTGCCGGGATGCTATTGGGCCAACAGCTCTTCCACGGCAAGGACGCTCCATGACGGCGGTTCGTTTCGGATTGATGGCGTTGATGCTGTGGTTGTTTTCCGGCGTGGCGATAGCCCAGGCGCCGGGCGAGCAGCATGTGAAGATCGCACTGCTCGCCGAAAGCGACCATCCCGCGCCCGGCAGCGAGGTCACGCTGGCCTTCGCTTCGGTGCCCGAGAAGGGCTGGCACGCCTATTGGCTCAACCCCGGCGATGCCGGTCTGCCGGCGCGTGCAGAATGGACGCTGCCCAAGGGCGCGACCACCGGCGAGTTCCGCTATCCGGTGCCGCAGCAGCTGACGATCGCGGGCCTGATGAACTATGTGTACGAGGGGCCGTTCGCGCCGCTGGTGACGCTCAAGATCCCGGCCGATGCCAAGGGTGCCTTCCCGGTGCGGGTGAAGCTCAACTACCTGGTCTGCACCGATGCGATCTGCGTGCCGGGCAAGGCGGACCTGGCGACCGACCTCCAGATCGGCGACGGCAGCGTCTCGCCCGATCGCCGCGCCCAGTTCGATGCCTGGCGCGCGGTATTGCCCAAGCCGCTGGGTGCCGAGGGGACCTATCAGGTGCAGGGCAAGGCGCTGCGCCTCGCCGTGCCGTTCCCCGCCGCCGCCAGGACGGAAGGCGAGGGCTATTTCTTCCCCGCCACCCACGGCGCCTTCGACTATGCCGCTGCCCAGAAGGTGGTGCGCGACGGCGACCGGGTGGTCGTCGATACCGCGGGTCTGAAGTCGGTGGGGCCGATCGAGGGGCTGCTGGCCTTCGGCAAGCAGGGCTTCTGGGTGCGCGCGGTGCCGGGCACCGTACCGCCGGCCAGCGCAGCCGCGCCGGCTGCGCAGCTGCCATGGAGCGGCGCGGTGCTCGCCTTTCTCGGCGCGGTGCTGGGCGGCCTGATCCTCAACATCATGCCCTGCGTCTTTCCGATCCTCAGCCTCAAGGCGCTGAGCCTCGCCAAGGCCAATGCCGAGGGCGGCAGCCCGCGCGCCGAGGCTTTGGCCTATACCGCCGGCGTGGTGCTGGTCTGCCTGGCGCTGGGCGGGGCGCTGCTCGCGCTCAGGGCCGGCGGGGCGACGCTCGGCTGGGCGTTCCAGCTGCAGGATCCGCGCGTGATCCTGGTGCTGCTGCTGCTCGTCACCGGCATCTCGTTCAACCTTGCCGGGCTGTTCGAGCTGTCGGCCCCCGGCTTCGTCAATCGTGCCGCGTCGAAGGGCACCGGCGGCGCCTTCATGACCGGCGCGCTCGCGGCGTTCGTCGCGACGCCCTGCACCGGGCCGTTCATGGGCGCGGCGCTCGGCGCGGCGCTGGTGCTGCCCTGGCCGGCGGCGCTTGCGGTGTTCGGCGGGCTCGGGCTCGGCATCGCGCTGCCCTTCCTGCTGCTCGGTTTCATCCCGCCGCTCCGCCGCCTTCTGCCCAGGCCGGGCGCCTGGATGGAGACGCTGCGGCGTATCCTGTCGGTGCCAATGTTCCTCACCGCGCTGGCGCTCGCCTGGGTGCTGGGCAAGCAGGCGGGCGTATCGGGCATGACGCTCGGCCTCGCCGCGGCGCTGCTCGCGACGCTCGGCCTGTGGTGGACGGGCCTGCGCCAGCGGCGGGGCAAGGCGCTCGCCTGGCTGCCGGCGGCGGCGCTATTGCTAATCGCTATCAGCTCCATCGCATGGGTCCAGGCCGCACCCGCGGAGAGCAGGACGGTATCCGGCGGGGAGAAGTTCAGCGAGGCGCGGCTTGCCGAGCTGACCGCGCAGGGCAAGCCGGTCTTCGCCTATTTCACCGCCGACTGGTGCCTCACCTGCAAGGTCAACGAGAAGGCGGTGATCGAGACCGAAGCCGTCGAAAGGGCGCTGGCCGACAACAAGGTCACCGTGCTGGTCGGCGACTGGACCGATGGCGATCCCGTGCTTGGCCGCTTCATCGAACGGCACAATCGTGCGGGCGTGCCGCTCTATCTGTGGTACAAGCCCGGCGAGGCCGAGCCGCGAGTCCTGCCCCAGATCCTTACCCAGGGCATGCTGCAGGACCTGGCCGCCGGGAAATAATAGGGGCGGGGACCAGAAGAGGAGCGCAACCATGACTCGTCCTGTCCTGTTCGGAACCGCAATCGCCGCCGCCCTGGTCGCCGCCCCGCTGCTGGCCGAGCCCGATGTCGCCAAGGCCGTCCCCAATTTCCGCGCCCTGGACATGCACGGCAAGGTCGTCGACCTCAGCCAGTATCGCGGCAGGACGGTGGTGCTCGAGTGGAACAACCCCGGCTGCCCCTTCGTGAAGAAGCATTATGGCAGCGGCAACATGCAGAAGACCCAGGCCGCGGCGACGGCGCAGGGCGTGGTGTGGCTGACGATCAATTCGAGCGCGCCCGGCCAGCAGGGTAATATGAGCGGGCCGGAAGCGCAGAAGTTCGTCGCCGGCGCCAAGGCGAAGCCCACCGCTTATCTGCTCGATCCCAAGGGACTGGTCGGCAAGGGCTATGGCGCCAAGACGACGCCGCACCTCTACATCATCGATGGCAAGGGCCAGCTCGCCTACAAGGGCGGGATCGACGACAAGCCGACCGCCGATGTCGCGGACATCGCGGGCGCCCGCAACCATGTGCTGGCGGCGCTGGCCGAGATGCGTGCGGGCAAGCCGTTATCGGTGCCCGAGACGCGGCCCTATGGCTGCAGCGTCAAATACGCGAGCTGACGGCATAGCGTCTGCCCCCTTGTGCAACGCAACAAAGCGTTGCAGCATGGAACTTGTCGGTCTTTCCGGCACTTGGGAGGCGCATGGCGGCAGCGGGGGCGTTCGACGAAATCTGGGGGCATGGCGGGCCTGAGCGTCCGCGCGCCGAGTTTGCTGCGCTTTCGCAATGGCTGGTCGATACGGAGGCTGCGGAGCTGCAGCGCCGCCAGCAATCCGCCGAAGCCGCATTCCGCCAGCTGGGCATCACCTTCGCCGTCTATGGCGACAGCGACGCGGCGGAGCGGATCATCCCATTCGACATCGTCCCGCGCGTGTTCCTCGCCGGCGAGTGGCAGCGGCTTTCGGAAGGGCTGGTCCAGCGTGTGGAGGCGATCAACGCCTTTCTCGAGGACATTTACGGCGAGCGGCGGATCCTGAAAGAGGGCATCATCCCGCCCGAGCTGATCTATCTCAACGACCAGTTCCGCGCCGAGGTGGACGGTGTCCGCCCGCCGCACGGCGTCTGGGCGCATATCTGCGGGATCGACTTGGTTCGCACCGGTCCGGACCAGTTTTATGTGCTGGAGGACAATGCCCGCACCCCCTCCGGCGTGTCGTACATGCTGGAGAATCGCGAGGCGATGATCCGGCTTTGCCCCGAGCTGTTCCGCGATTTCCGCGTGGCGCCGGTGGACAGCTATCCGGACATGCTGCTGCGGACCATGCAGTCGGTGGCGCCGGGCAACAATCCTCGCCCGGTCTGCGTCGTGCTGACCCCGGGCCATTTCAATTCGGCCTATTACGAGCATAGTTTCCTGGCGGACTCGATGGGCGTCGAGCTGGTCGAGGCGGCGGACCTGGTGGTCGATGACGATGTCGTCTGGATGCAGACGATCGCCGGCCGGGTGAAGGTCGACGTCATCTATCGCCGCATAGACGATGATTTCCTCGATCCGCTGGTCTTCCGCCCGGATTCGATGCTCGGCGTGCCCGGCATCATGGCGGCATACCGCGCCGGCAATGTCGCGATCCTCAACGCGCCGGGCAACGGCATCGCCGACGACAAGGCAATCTACAGCTACATGCCCGAGATCGTCCGCTTCTATTCGGGCGGGGAGGCCAAGCTGCCCAATGTCGAGACGTACCGGTGCCGCGAGCCGCAGGCGCTGAAATACGTCCTCGATAACCTCGCCGATCTGGTGGTGAAGCTGGTCGACGGATCGGGCGGCTACGGCATGCTCGTCGGCCCGACCGCGACGAAGCAGCAGATCGAGGAGTTCCGCGCCGCGCTGATCGCCGAGCCGCATCGCTATATCGCGCAGCCGACGCTGGCGCTCTCCACCGTGCCGACGTTGGTCGAGCAGGGGCTGGCCCCGCGGCATGTCGATTTCCGCCCGTTCGTCCTCACCGGCAGCGACGGCGTCCGCGTGGCGCCGGGCGGGCTCACCCGGGTGGCCCTTCGCGAAGGCTCGCTGGTGGTCAATTCCAGCCAGGGCGGCGGCACCAAGGACAGCTTCGTGCTGCTCGACGACGGAGCATGACGCGATGCTGATGCTCTCCCGCACCGCCGCCGCGCTCTACTGGCTTGGCCGCTATCTCGAGCGCGCCGACTTCATCGCCCGGCTGGTCGAGGCTACGATCCGTCTCGACGCGCTCTCCACCCGTCCGGCCGGCGAGGCGGCATGGCAGAGCGCACTCGCCGTGACCTATACCGACGAGGCATTCGCCGCGACCGGGCTGGACATCAACCAGCAGAACGTCGCGCGCTTCCTCACGCTCGACGACAGCCATCCCGGCTCGATCGTCCGCTGCCTCGACATGGCGCGCAACAATGCCCGTGCCGTGCGTACCGCGCTCACCCGCGAGGCCTGGACCGCGATCAACCGCGCCTGGCTGCTCTTCCAGAACCGCCAGACCACCGGGGGCTCGACGGCGACGCTCAGCCTGCTCGAACAGGTCAAGGGCGAGACGCGCGGCTTCGAAGGCGCAACCCACCGGATGATGCGCAACGAGGCGACCCTGCTGATCCAGCTCGGCGCCGCGATCGAGCGCGCGGACAACACCGCCCGGCTGGTCGATGTGAAATATCACCTGCTGCTGCCGGCGGACGAGGAAGTGGGCGGCGTGGTCGACCGGGACCAGTGGAACACGATCCTGCAGACCGTCTCCGCCGTGAACGCCTATCGCTGGCTCTACAATGACGGGCTCCAGCCCGCCAATGTGATCGACCTGCTGATCAGCCGTGCCGAGCTGCCGCGCAGCCTGGCCGCGTGCATCGAGGAAGTCGTCGCTTTGCTCAATGCGCTGGCCAAGCGCACCGGGCTGCAGGGCGAGGCCGATCGCATGGCCCGCGCCCGCATGGCGCGGCTTCAGAAAACCAAGACCCATGACGTGATCGTCTCCGGCCTGCACGAGCATCTCGAAGCATTTGTGAGCGAGAATGCCCTGCTCGACGGCGCGATCGCCCGGCAGTTCAGGTTCATCTGATGCGGATCGCGATCGAACACAGGACGCATTACCGGTTCAGCGAGCCCCAGGCGCGCGTGGTCCAGATGCTGCGCCTCACCCCCTGCGACACGCAGGACCAGACGGTGGTGAGCTGGCTGGTCGGGGTGGATTGCGACGCCCGCCTGCGCGACGCGACCGACGGCTTCGGCAATTCCGTGACGATGCTCTATGCCGAAGGGCCGCTTGAGGAACTCGATATCACCGTCACCGGTGAAGTGCTCACCAGCGAGTCCAGTGGCGTGATCCGTGGCAGCATGGAGCCGCTGCCGCCGCTCTTCTATCTGCGCACCACCCCGCGCACCAAGTCCAGCGACGCGCTGTTTGCCTTTGCGTCGGATAGTATCGGCACGGGCAGTGACGGGCTCGAGCAGCTCCACCGGCTCAATGCCGCGCTGCGCGGGCGCTTCCCCTGCGTGCCCGATCTGCCCGATGCCGGCTGCACCGCGGCCAAGGCCTTTGAGGGCAGCCGCAAGGTCAGCTCGCGCGACGTCGCCCAGATGTTCATCGCCGCGGCGCGGGGCCTGTCGGTGCCGGCGCGCTATGTCTCGGGCTATCGCGCGGAAGAGGCGGCGCGTTCGGCGCCCCACGCCTGGGCGGAGGCTTATGTCGAGGGCCTCGGCTGGGTCGGCTTCGATCCGTCGACGGGGCTCAGCCCCGACGAGAGCTATGTCCGCGTCGCGATCGGGCTCGACGCGAGCAGTGCGGCGGCCACCGGCGGCATGCGGATCGGGCACGGACAGGAACAGCTCGACGTGGACCTGCACGTCGATCAGCTCGGGGTTGAGGAATAGGCCGGGCGTTCCCCTAAACCGTTCCCCGGGGGGGGGGGGGGGGGGGGGGGGGGGGCGCGGGGGGGGCGGGGGGGGCGGGGGGGCGGG
>NZ_JASATQ010000055.1:0-34821 GCF_038440415.1 Sphingomonas sp. OTU376
CGCGCGCCCCCGCCCCCCCCCCCCCGCCGCCCCCCCCCCCCCCCGCCCCCCCCCCCCCCCCCCCCCCCCCCCCCCCCAGGGAAGATCGTCTGGACGCAGGACCCGCAAGGGACCTAGATCACCGAAAGGAGCCCCCCGTCCACTTGCAGGGCGATGCCGGTGATGTAGCTCGACAGGTCCGAGCCCAGGAACGCGACCGCGTCTCCCACCTCGGAAGGCTGGCCGAGGCGGCGCAGCGGCGTGCGCTGCCGGAATCCCTCCGCGGCCGCCGCGATAGGCGGCGTCGATCGAAGCAGCTCGGTATCGATCGTTCCCGGCGCCACAGCGTTGACGCGAATCCCATCGGGCCCGAGCGCATCCGCGAACGCCTTCGCCATCAGGGTCACGCCGCCCTTGCTGGTCGAATAGGCAACGGTGATCCCGGCGCCCGCGAGTCCGCCCATGCTGCCCATCAGCACGATGCTTCCCGCCTTGCCGAGCGCTTTCATTTGCCGTGCCGCGGCCTGCGCTCCGAAAAGCGGCCCGTCCAGGTTGATCGACATCAACCGTCGATAATCCTCCTCCGACACGTCCGCCCCGTCGGCGCGCAGCGAGATGCCCGCATTGAGGACCATGACATCGACACCGCCCAAGTCGTGCGCGGCTTCCACCAGTGCATCATTGTCCGTGCGCCGGGAGACATCGGCCCGCACAAAGCGAGCCTCGACGCCGAGCGCTGCGATCGCCTGCGCGGTCGGCTGACCGCCCTCGCGCGGTTCCTCCTGAATGTCCGAGACGATCACCGCCCGGGCGCCGTGGCGCGCTGCGCCCAAGGCGATCGCGCGACCGATTCCGCTCGAGGCACCGGTTACGATCACGGTCTTGCCAGCCAGAATATCACTCATTTCGTTACTCCTTCAGTCCTTGCGCGGCGTAGGAAGCCTGCGGCGCCGCGAGCGAACGCCGATCCGTCATCCCGCGATTGCCCGCGCCGCAATGCCATGCGCCTGCTCAGGCGGCCTCGAGCAGCAGGCTGTGCACCATGAGGGCGCCGCCGAATTGCTGAAGGCGGCCGCCTTCGTCGATCCGGCCCAGGAAGATCGGCTCGAACTGCAGCTGCTTCACGAGCGCGCCGGCGCGCGCCGCGGCGTCCTGATCGTCGCTCGAAAGGAAGATGGTCCGACGGCCCCCAGCGGTTACCGGATCCCTTGCGAGCACGGCCGCCGGGAGGGTGTTGAAGCCCTTGACGATCCTGGCGCCGGGCAGCGTCTCGGCGACGATCTGCGAGGAGAAGCGGCCACCGAGATCTGCGGGCGTGAAGTCGGAGAAGTCGATCGCGTTCGTCGCGTCGATCACCAGCCGCCCGTTCCAGTCGCCCGCGGCCGCGATCTCGGGTACCGCGGCGAAGGGAAGCGCCAGGATCACGACATCGGCCTGTACCGCGGTCTGCAGGTCGACCGGCTGTACGCTGGCGCCGAGCGCCTCCTGCATGTCGCGAAGCGCCTCGGGACCCCGCGCGTTCGCGATTAATACGGGCAAGTCGAGGCGCGCGAAGTGGCGTGCAAGGGCGCCGCCGATCGCACCCGCGCCGATGATCGAATAGGTCATTTCAATTCTCCTTCGTCTGGATTGGTTTTCACGCCGCGAGCGGGCGGTAGCTGTCGGGGAGCGGGATGAATTCAGACTCGCCGGGAATTCCGGGAAAGGCACGGTCCCGCCATTGGCGAGCGGCATGGTCGATGCGTTCGCGCCGGCTCGACACGAAGTTCCAATAGACGTGGCGGGGCCCGTCGAGCGGTTCGCCGCCGAGCAGCATCAGGCGTGCACCGGCAGGGCTGAACAGGATGACTTCCGCGCCCGGCTTGAGGACGACGAGATTGTCCTTGGCGAATGCGCCGGTCTGTCCGGCCACTTCCACCGAGCCTTCCACCACGTAGAATGCCCGTTCGACATGGTCGGACGCGATCTTGAGCCGACCGCCGCGTTCCAGCACCGCGTCTGCGTAGAAGGTGTCGGAGAAGATCGGCGTCGGAGCACGCAGCCCGGCGAAATCGCCGGCCAGCAGGCGGAGATGCGCTCCGTCCTCGCGCATCTCGGGCAGATCAGAAGCCTTTACGTGGTCGAACGCGGGCGTCGTCTCCTCCAGCGCCTGCGGAAGCGCCAGCCAACTCTGGAAACCGAACATCTCCCCGCCCGTCTTGCGGAATTCGCTCGGGCTGCGCTCCGAGTGGACGATGCCCCGCCCGGCGGTCATCAGGTTGACTTCGCCCGGATGGATGGTCTGGACGAATCCCTCGCTGTCGCGGTGGACCATCTCGCCCTCGATCAGATAGGTGAGCGTCGCCAGACCGATATGCGGATGCGGGCGCGTATCGACGCCTTCGCCTGGACGGATCACCACCGGCCCGAAGGCATCGAAGAACGCGAACGGGCCGACCATGCGGCGCTGCGCGGTGGGAAGCGCGCGGCGAACGTCGAAATCTCCCAGGTCGCGCACCGACGGCAGTACCACCTGTTCGACGCCGGTGGGGTTTCCCTGAAATGACATGCCGTTTCTCCAAATCCGTCGCTCGGGTGCGAGCGGCTGCTGGAGACGATCTAGGGCTAGCAGCTTGCCGACATAACCGGCATAAGATCGAGCAAAACGTTCCAGGAATTCGATATGATATCAGAGCCAGGCAGCCCGACACTCGACCAGCTCAAGGTCTTCGTCACGGTCGTGGATGTCGGGAGCTTCGCCGGTGCCGCCCGCAAGCTGAACCGTGCGACTTCGGTGATCAGCTATTCCATCGGCAATCTCGAGGCGCAACTCGGCCTGTCACTGTTCGATCGCGAGTCGACGCGGCGGCCCCAGCTGACCCAGGCCGGCAAGGCGATGCTGGCGGAAGCACGCACCGTGATCAGCGGCCTGGACGGCATGCGCTCCAAGGCAAAGGGATTGCTTCAGGGCCTGGAAGCGGAAATCCATATCGTGCTCGACGTCATGCTGCCGGCGGATCGCGTGGCCGACGCGCTCAGCGCGTTCCGCGAGGAATTCCCAACCGTCGCGCTTCATCTTCACATGGAGACGCTCGGCGCGGTGACCGAGCTCGTGCTGAACCGGCGCGCGGTCATCGGCGTGAGTGGGCCGCTGGACCAGACGGCAAGCGGCATCGAGAAGATCGCGTGCGGGAGCGTCCCGATGATACCGGTCGCGGCACCGCAGCATCCCTTGGCGACCGCCGGCAGGAACGATCCCGGGGCGGGCCGAAACCACACCCAGCTCGTCCTTACCGACCGTTCGCGCCTGACCGAGGGCCGCGACTTTGCCGTGGTCAGCAGCCGCACCTGGCGGCTGGCCGACCTCGGCGCGAAATACATTCTCCTCAAGGCCGGCATCGGATGGGGCAATATGCCGGTCCCCATGATCGAGGAGGACATTGCGCAGGGGCGGCTCGTGCATCTGGACATGCCCGATGCGCGCGGCGGCGAATATGGGTTCGATGCGATCTTCAGGACCGATACGCCCCCAGGGCCGGCGGCGAGGTGGCTGATCGATCGTTTCGAGACGCAAGGGAGTCTGGACGAGGAGGGCCGGCCTTCGGGCCCCGGTGCGAACTGATCCGCGAGGATAATAGCCGCGTTCACCCGTCCGGTCGAATATCTGCACCCGGAGGAACCAGTGCCGCACCCAGAGCTCGATCTTGCCTTGCTACGGACGCTGCGAACCCTGCTCGAGGAGCGCAACGTCACCAGGACGTCCCGACGCCTGGGCATATCGCAGCCTGCCTTGTCCGGCCGACTGGCGAAGCTGCGGCGAATCCTCGGGGATCCCCTGTTCGTTCCGAGCACCAGCGCGCGAGGCGTTGTCCCCACCCCCCGCGCCGAAGCGATCCAGAGCGAGGTCGTCGCACTGATCGAAGCGATGGACGGGTTGATGCGGGGCGGAGGTTTCGACCCCGGGGTCACGACGCGGACGTTCACCATCGCCTGTCTCGAGACGCCCGCCGCGGTCCTTGCGCCCGTCCTTGTGCCGGCGTTCCGAACGCTTGCGCCCCGGGCGCGCCTGTCCTTCGTCGCGACCGGACCGGATGCGGCCCAGGACCTCGAGACCGGACGCACCGACCTGCTCCTCTCCGGCGCCGACGAGGCGGCCGGAGAGCTGCTCCATCGGCTCGCATGGCGTGATCGCTACGCGTCGGCCCGCGCGCCCGGTCCCGGCGGTCCGCTCGACCTGGACGCATTCTGCATGGCGGCGCATGTTGTCGTGGCCAGCAGTGGCGACGGGCTTTCGACGGTCATCGACGAAAGACTGGAGACGCTGGGCAGGCGACGATCGGTCGCCGCCACGGTGCAGAGCTACGCTATCGCGGCGATGTTGGCGGCGCAGGACGGCTATCTGTGCACGCTTCCGCGGCGCTTCCTCAGCAGGTTTGCCGACTGTCTGGACATCGTCGAGCCCCCGCTCGACCTCCCCGAGCTCGCGATCAGCATGATCTGGCATCCGCGCATGCAGGCGGACGCGGGTCATGTATGGCTGCGCGACCTCGTCCTCGAGTTGATGCCGAAGGCATAGGCGCCGCCGATGGCAGCCATCCGCACGGCCTGTCTCCCATGCCCGGGCCGATACGACCAGATAGGTGCCGACCATCAGAGGAGAAGATGATGATGAGACATCTCGGTGCCACGACGCTCGCTTTCCTGTCGATCCTCGGGAGCCCGGCCCCGGCGCAGGACGCCGTGCCGGCGGCGAAGGAGTCGGGCGCGACGGCGCATCAGGCGCTCCCGACCATGGGCATCTATGGTTTCAAGCTCGGACAGGCCCGGGTCACCACGCTCAGCGACGGATCGATTCCGCTCGACATCCATGCTGTACTTCGAAACGCGCCCAAGGCGACGCTCGACGGCCTGCTGCGCGACGCCTTCGCCGATAACCCGGTGGAGACCTCGATCAACGCCTATCTGATCGAGGATGGCGACCGGAAAATCCTGGTCGATACCGGTGCGGGCGACCTGTTCGGGCCAGCGGGCGGAAAGCTGCTCCGCAGTCTCGAGGCGGCCGGCGTTCGGCCCGAGCAGGTCACGGATGTGCTGATAACCCATGTGCATACCGACCACTCGGGCGGTCTCGCACGGGACGACGCGCCCGTCTTCCCCAAGGCGCGGGTGCATGTCGCGAAAGCCGATGTGGATCTTTTCACCGGCCCCCGGCTGCCGTCGGACATGCCGGTCAGACTGCACGACGAAGCCGTCGCCGCGCTCGGTCCCTATGCGCGATCGGGGCAGCTGCAGCCATTTTCGGGAAGGCGCGTCCTCCTGCCTGGACTGAACGCGATTCCCACCCCCGGCCACACGCCGGGACATACGATCTACCGGTTCGAGAGCGACGGCCAGTCGATCGAGTTCTGGGGCGATCTCGTACATGTCGGCGCCGTTCAATTCCCCCGGCCCGAGGTCACGATCACCTTCGATGCCGATCAGCCGGCCGCGCGCGACCAGCGCCTGGCCCAGTTCCGCCGCGCCGCCGAGACGAAGGTCCTGGTCGCGGGCGCGCATCTCGGCTTTCCGGGTGTCGGTCACATCAAGCGCCTGGGCCAGGGATATGCATGGGTGCCGGTCCCCTTTCGCTACCGCGATTGACCCCTTCCCCGGGGGCAGGCCCCGGGGATATACACCGGTATAACATCCACCCGGACAATTACCTCGCCTGCCGCTTTGGGCCAGCTTGCACCTCTCAGATCAGGAGGAGCAAGCCGTGTCTCTAGCGAATGAACTGCGTATCCGTCAGCTGTATGAGGCAGTGAACGCAAAGGACCTTGCCGCCATCGAAGGCTATGGCGCAGACTTCAGCGAATGGCTCGACGTACCGTTCGACATGACGTCGCGCGGGGCGCGGGCGATCATCGATCCCTGGAAGAGCTGGTTTGATATTTTCCCCGATGCCACCTGCGAGGTTCGCAGCCTGGTCGCGCTGGGCGATCATGTCGTGGCCCAGGGCATCGGCCGGGGAACGCATCTCGGGACGTTCCACTCTCCGGCCGGGGTCATCGAGCCGACCGGCGCGCGCATGCAGGTCAATTTCTGCGACGTTTATCGTCTGCGAGACGGCAAGATCGAGCGTGCCGACTCCTATTTCGATTTCTTCGGGCTGCTCCGGCAGCTCGTGCCCACAAATGCCGTCGCGGCCTGAGGGAGGAAAGCATGCCGGCCTATCTCATCGGTGACCTCGACATCTTCGACATGGACCAGATTCAGGACTATCGCGCCAAGGCCCTTCCGCTCGTCGAACGGTTCGGCGGCAAGGCGCTTGCCCTCGACGCGTCGCCCGTCGACATCGAGCAATGGTCCTCGCGCAACATCGTGCTCATCGAATTTCCCGATATCGCTTCCATCAAGGCGCTGTTCGCGTCGGCGGACTATGCGCCGCTGGCGAAACAGAGACAGGCCGCGTCGCGGTCCCGCCTCATCGCCGTCCAGGGCCTGACCGCCTGAAGACCGGCGCTCCGTCGCCCTTGACGAGCCGGCCGCGTCCCCAGCCCGGCCGGCAGGGCGGCGGAGCGCATTGCCCATATTTACCGTCGCGACCGGATCCCCGCCCCGCGGACCCCTCTCGCCCTCATGCCGCCGGGAGATCCGGTTATACAGATGGGTAATGGCGCGAAGGTGCCGAGCCATCTAAGTCCAATTTCCAGGCCGAGAGCTTTCGGCGCACCGACGAGGAGCATATGGCGCTCATCATCATTGTGGATGACGATCGCCATGTGCGGGTCAGTCTCGAGAACCTGCTCGCGTCGGTCGGTTACGACACGCAGAGTGTCGGTTCCGGAGAGGAATTGCTCTCGGCTGCGCGCTGGCGGTCCGCAGACTGCCTGATCCTCGATGTCAGGATGCGCGGGATGGACGGCCTCCAGCTGCTCCAGCGGATCGGGTCCGACCAGGCCTGTCCGCCGGTAATTTTCCTGACGGCGCATTCGGACGAGGAGACGCGACGGCGGGCCCTCCAGGGAGGCGCGCGCGCATTCTTCTCCAAGCCCTTCGAGGAAGAACCTTTGCTGGAGGCCATCGCCGCGGCGGTGGCGCGTGACTAGAATGCCCCGGGAGGCGCGCCATGGCGCTTGAAGACACTGGTCCGCAAAACGCGCTCGTCTGTATCGTCGACGACGACGCATCCGTACGCGACGGTCTTTCGCGCCTCCTCGAATCGGCGGGCTACAGAGCCGTCGCCTATCACAACGCCCAGTCGTTCCTGGCTGCCCCTTCCCCGGAGGGGCCCGCATGCCTGTTGTTCGACGTGCGCCTGCCCGACCTGGACGGCCTGCAATTGCAGGAGCATGTCGCAGGTCTGAGCAGGCGACCTCCGATCATCTTCATGACGGGCCACGGCACGATCCCGATGAGCGTCCGCGCGATCAAATCGGGTGCAGTGGAGTTCCTGACCAAGCCGATCGACAGCGACGTGCTTCTGGCGACGATCGAGGATGCCCTGTCGATGGATCGGGACCAGTTGGTCGGACAGAGAGAGGAAGGGAGCCTTCAGCAGCGCCTCGACTCCCTGACGCCGCGCGAGAACGAGGTGCTCAGACGCGTGATCGCCGGTCCGATGATCAAGCAACTCGCAGCGGCGCTCGGCACGAGCGAGGTCACCGCCAAGGTTCACAAGCGGCGGGTGATGGAGAAGATGGGAGCCCGGACGCTGGTCGAATTGATCCATATGGCCGAACGCCTTGGCATCGAGGCGCTGCCGATAAAGTGAATGCGGAACGCTTTGCCGAACCCATTATACACCTGGACAATAACTTCATAGATAACTGAACGCGGCATCGGCGAGGTCTATCTGAACTGACGAAAGGCGCATCGCCGAGGCGGAGCGCTCTTTCGGATCAGATCAGAAGGAATTCATGATGTCCGATAATAAAGTCGCATTGATCACTGGCGCCTCGAGCGGTATCGGCGCCGGCATCGCGCGCAAGCTCGCCAGCGCCGGCTATTCCGTCGCCATCGGCGCGCGCCGACTCGACCGGCTTGAGGCGCTGGCCGCCGAGATCGACGCCGCGGGCGGAAAGGCGCTGCCGGTGGAGCTGGACGTGACCAGCGAAGAGGCGAACGCAGCCGCCGTGCAGCGTACCCTCGAGGCCTTCGGCCGGCTCGACGTCGCGGTCGTCAACGCGGGGCTGATGCCGCTGTCGGATATCGACGCGCTCAAGACCGACGAGTGGCGTCGGATGATCGACGTCAACGTCCAGGGCGCGCTGAACACGACTGCCGCCGTCCTTCCCACGCTCATGGCGCAGAAATCGGGGCACGTCGTGCTCATGTCGTCGATCGCCGGGCGGAAGGTCTTCAAGGGCCTCTCGGTCTACTGCGCGACAAAGCATGCCGTCGCCGCATTCGCCGACGGACTGCGCATGGAGGTGGCGCCCAAGTACAATATCCGGGTCACCTGCGTGCAGCCGGGGGCGGTCGCGAGCGAGCTGTACGACCATATCACCGACCCCAATTACCGGCAGCAGATGGACGAGCTGGCCAAGCAGATGCAGTTCCTCAAGCCCGAGGACATTGGGGACGCCGTGGTCTATGCGGTCGAGGCGCCGCCGCATCTCGACATGGCCGAGATGTTCGTCATGCCGACCGAGCAGGGCTGGTGAGCAAACAGGAGGATTCGCTGCAATGACAGGCACTCTGCATGTCGCCGCGTCCTTCAGGGCCAAGCCGGGTTGCTCCGCGCAGCTCGGCGACCGCCTTCGTGCGCTCGTGGCCCCGACGCGTCGCGAGGCCGGATCGCTTCGGTATCATGTCCTGCAGGGACTGGACGATACCGACGCGTGGCTGGTCTCCGAGGAATGGGCCGATCGCCGCGCCTTCGACGAACACATGGCGCAGCCCTATGTGCTGGACCTTCTCGCCGCTGCTCCGGCGCTGTGCGCGCAGGAACCGAGAATCGCCTTCTTCAAGGACCAGTCCAGTTTCTAGCCACGCGGACGACCCGGCACGACGGGCAGGCAGCGCCGCGCGCGCTGCCTAGCCCGCCGCCATCAGCGGCACGGTGAAGCTGAGGACACTCCCTCCCGGCTCGCCGGCATGCGCCGTCAGATTGCCGTTGTGCCGCTCGATGATCGTGCGGCAGATCGTCAGCCCAAGCCCCATTCCGCTGCTCTTTGTCGTGTAGAATGCCTCGAAGAGCCTTTCTACGCCGTCCCGGTCAAACCCGGGTCCGGTATCGGAGACCTCGACATGGACCTGGGCGTCTGCGACCGACGAGCGGATGCGCAATCGCCGCGAGGACGGATCCACCTCGCGCATCGCCTCTACGGCGTTCGACGCGAGGTTGAGCAGCACCTGCTTGAGCTGCGCGGCTTCTCCGAGCACCTGCTGGCCCGCCGCATGCAGCTCGAGGTCCAGTCCCACATGTTCGCGCTCCAGATCGGGCGCTATTAGCTCCGTCACCTCCGCGAGCAGATCGTCCACCCCGACCGGTGCCGGGTGCATCTGCGTGTCGTGCGCCAGGCCGTTCAGACCGCGGATGATCTCGCCCGCGCGCAAGGCATCCCGGATGATGCTCGCCAGGCTGATCTCGAGGCGTTCCAGGTTCGGTGGGTCATGGGCGAGCCAGCGATTGGCCGCCCCCGCGTCCGCGACCATCGCGGTAAGCGGCTGGTTCACCTCGTGCGCGATCGACGCGGCAAGCTCTCCCATGGTCGTGACTTGCGATACCCGGGCGAGCGCGTGTTGCGTCCGCCGCAGCTTGTCTTCGGAGCGGCGCAGGTCGGTGACGTCAATGGCGGCCCCGGCATGGTTTCCGTCGGACAGGGGAACGCCCGTCGAGAAGAGATGGCGCACCTCCCCGGAGGGAAGGACGATGCGGTACTCGATGCTCCATTCGCGCCCTTCCCGTCCGGCGACCGGAACCACGCGCAGCCATCGCGCCACATCGTCGGGGTGGATACGGTCGAAATATTTTTGGAAGGACGGCGCGTCCTCGCCCAAGGTATAGCCAAGCAGGTTATAGACGTTGCGGGACCACATGTCCTCGCCGGTCGCCGGCTTCCACAGGAACGTGCAGGTCCTCGCGACTTCCTCGACAAGGTCCTGATACTCGCGACGCCGGGCGATCACGCCTTCGATCTCTTCCAGTTCGCCCTGCGCCGCCGCGGCCTCGGCCCGCGCCGCACATAATGCCAGGGATGCTCCTGCAACTTCCCGGAAGGCTCCGGACAGTTCCGGTGCGCCGAGCCAGAGCGTGCCCAACTGCCTGCCATCCTCCCCCAGCGCATGGGGCGAGCCGGCAGGCTCGGCATAGGCCGGCAGGGACGGCGTGGCGGGCACGAACGCCAGCGGACCGATGCCGGCGAGGCGAGCGGCCGCGTCCATCAGGCGCAACACGTCCATGACGTCGCCTTCGAGCGCGGCGCCACCAAGGCGAGCGAGGGCTGCCTCGAGCTCCGGCGCCGCGCTCATGCCACTTCCCGCGTCGGCAGCGTCAGGCGATAGGCCCCGCCACCGTCCATGGGCACGAACGAAAGCTCGCCGCCATGCCCGTCGACGATGGCCCGGGCCACCGCCAGGCCGAGATCGGATGGCTCCCTGCCCGCGCCGAGCGCGTCGATGTTGGTCTCCAGGAGCATATTCGAGCGGTAAGGCGCCTTGTCCGCGACCAGAATGGTGGCGGCCTCGGCATCGGCCGATCCGGTCACGCTCACCTGAAGCGGCGCCTGCTCCGCCTGCGCGCGGCTCAGGCAATCCATGACGAGGGTCAGCACGACCTGCTGCAGCTGCACGCGGTCGGCGGCGATCGGCCGGGTCAGCCCATCCAGGTCGAGCGCGAGCGCGGCCGCGCGCAGGTCGAACTCCGCCCTGCATAAGGTGGCCACGTCGGAGATCGCCTCGGCCAAGTCGACGCTGCTGAACTCCGGCTCGCTTTTGCGCGCGAGCCCGCGCAGTCCCATGACCACCTCCTTGGCGCGCCGGCAGTCCGCCGAAAGATCGACCAGTCCCTGTCGCGCGCGCTCGATATACTCGGGGCCCCGTTCGAGCCATCGCCGCGTCGCGGCGGCATTCGCCAGGATCGCGGTCAGCGGCTGGTTCAACTCATGGCTGATGGATGTGGCGAGGACGCCGAGGGTGGTAAGTCGCGATGCCAGTGCGAGCTCGGACCGCGCCTTGCGAAGCGCCTCCTCGGCCATCCGGCGCTCGGTGATGTCGCTCACGGTCCCGACATACAGGGTTTCGCTGACACGCTTGCCGAGCGCATGGACGTGGCGGATCGTGCCGTCGGGCAGCAGGTAGCGATACTCGACGTTGAAGCGCTTGCCCTCGTCGGCGATGTTCGCCGCCTCGGCCAGATAGCGCTCCAGATCGTCCGGATGGATACGCGCGATGTTGGAGCTGAAGGATGCCTCCACTTCCCCGACGGCATAGCCCAGCATCGCATAGACTTCGGGGGACCATTCGCCGAGGCTCGGATCGGCGGGATACCAGGTCCAGCTCCCGGTCCGGCTGAGACGCTGCGTCAAGGCGGCCGACGCCTCGACCTCCTCGAGCGCCAGGCGCGCATGTGCTACCGCGGTGTCCAGCCCCTCGCGCTTGGCGCGCAGTTCCTCGGTCGCCGCGCGCAAGCGCGCGCGCAGCTCGTGGAGATCGGCTTGCATGACAGGACCTTCCGGGACGGCCATTCTCCGCTTCTCTGGTCTTCGACAGCCACGACCCCGCCGGATCGCACAGCGCCTTTACGCCAGAAACGATCTTCAAGCCATAATACCAGGGTGTAATCGCCGCGCGACCAGCGGCCGCCCAATGCCCGACAAATCGCAATCCTGCTACCGAACGGGAATGCAACTTTCGCCAGAAGGCCGCTTCGCAGGATCAACCCGCGACATGACCGCCGGATATCGAAGCTGGTCGCCTCCGGGCAGCACGAGCCTGCCGTGTGAGGCGTAGAAGGATCTCCGGAGCCTGACGTACTGCATTCCGCGAATATGGTGATGGGGGATGGAAGCCTTTGGTCCGCCGATGTGAACCGGCGCGCCCGGCAGGACTGGAAGTCTCTCGAACCTGACTGGCACCAGAAGTGGCATGCACAACAGCAAGTTACGCCGTCGCAACGGGCAAATCTTCTGTCAGCCGAATCAAAGCCGCGGGACATCCATGACGAAGCGCGTACCCGGGCACGCGTCGTGCCACGCATGCTGCGCGCCGAGCCTGTCCGCCATCATCGCGATCAACCGGCTGCCGAAACCCGTCCCGCGTGCCGTGGTGCCGAGGCCCCTTCCGTCGTCCGCGATCTCAAGGCGAATGTCGCCAGAGTGCAGTGCCTGCAACAGGGTCGCGGTATCAATGAGGGGCATTTACCCTCCAGCTGTTACTCGCTCGTAGACCGCGATGAGAAGCCGCTCGACACCTGTCGGCAGCGGCAACGATCACGCCGCGACTGAGCACCATTGCCTCGCCTTGCTCGGTTCCGCCGCGACAGCGAGCCTGGATCATATCCAGATAGGCAAACATGCTGATCACGGCGGCATCCGCACTTCCGAATTCATGACGCTTCGTCTTCAGAACCCCGCGATTCATCAGCGCCTCAAGCGCGAGCCGCGCACGAGATACGCGACTCTTGACCGTGCCAACGGCAACGCCGGTAATCTCGGCAACCTCTTCATATGGCATGCTGGCGGCAACTACCAAAACGAGGGCTTCGCGCTGATCCGCAGAAATTTGTTCAAGGCCCCGCATGAGGTCTCGAAGCTCCACGGTCTTGTCCTAACTGGCAGGCGCGGTCAGGACACGCTCCGCGACCAGGCCGTTCCACTCAGCCGTGAAGCGCTTACGCCGCGTCTCGCTGAAGTAGATGTTCCGCAAGATGGTTAAGGTCCACGCCTTGAAGTTGGTGTCCGCCTTGAAGCGGCTACGAGCCGCCCACGCCTTGAGCATGGTCTCCTGAACGAGATCGTCCGCCGCGTCCCGACTACCGCTCCGACTCCGCCCGAACGCCCTGAGTTGCGGTATCGCCGCAGCCAGCTGGTCCTTGAATTCTCCATCGGATAGTGTCGCAAGGGGCGCTTCGATAGAGCCAGACTTCTGCATGGTTTCCCCGACTTGAGATAGGTTCCCAGGAAGAACATACCGGAAAAGCCACTGTTCCGTCGCGCCACCGGCGCGCCCTAGGCGGGCAGCAGTTCCCCGATACGAAACCGTAGATCTCCGCAGCCACGCGCTTGTCCAATCTGCGCCTGGCATACGGCCCATTTCCGCCGACGATGCGCTCGATACGCATGATCATCTTGTCTTAGGTCAGACAGGGCCGCCGGAATCAGCCCTGTTCAACGAGGCAAACATGGTGCAGCTCCGCCATCGACGTCTCAATCCACACCGGCGAGAGCGTCAGGCTCCGATCGAATATGCGCCCTCGTCCGCGATAAGCCATAGTGAATGATAGCGGCCCGTTGTGCAGAAAGCAGGACTCCTGACAAAGTCGTTGTTCAGGCCGCTCGTTCGCGGCACTAGACCGTGGCATGAGCGATCCCCTTCAATCCGCCATCGCAGACATAATTGCGCGTGCACCGGAATGGATACGCCAAGAGATGGCCACAAAGGATCACGCGACGCGCGAACGCGCCGAGGAAGCGCTAGCAGCGATGATTGCAAATGCGCTTAAGGAAGTTGACAAGTCCGGGACGTGAGGCGAGGCCCATCGTGCTGGCGGTGCAGCGACGCCAGGAAAGTCCTGCACGCCCTACCTCGAGTCGTTGTCGGATTCATTCAATTTCCTGGATCGGCCTTACGGGAAGCTATTGCTCGCGAACGGGGATTTTTTGCCCCTGTTGAGTCCGGCCGGGGATGGGTCTGGTCTTTGCGGTACCGGCAAATCTACCCAGACGCCGAGGGCTCCGCGGATTGAACGGGCAAGGCAACAACATTTCGCGATGGGGTCGCGCCTTGCGCTTAGGGCAGGCGCCGCATGCCTGCATGATTTAATAAACCCGCAAATTTGCCGGCAGTTGAAAAGCCCCAAGACAGCGAAGATCGGCGAGCTCGGAAACACGCTTGTGGTGCTTCCACCGACGTAAGCACCCAGCGCGTAAGCACAGGCAGCGCGGAGCTATGCCAAGCTCCGCGCTGCCTGTCTGGTCAGCCGATGCCACGCTCCATCAGGCGCATCAGACGCGCGGAGAAAGCCCGGGGATCTTCCGGCAGCTCACCGTCGGCGATACGGGCTTCGTCGAGCAGGAGATGCGCCGCATCGGCGCGGACATTCTCATCCCCGCCCTCAAGCGCACTGAGCTTCTCGACAAGCGCATGCCGTGGATTGACCTCCAGCACCGGCTTCGCCTTCGCGTCGAGGCGCCCCGCTCCCGCGAGGAGCTTCTCAAGCTGGCGATCCATGCCATGATCGGGAGCCACAAGGCATACCGCGCTCTCGGTAAGACGGTCGGAGGTCCGCACGTCAGACACCGCATCACCCAGTATGTCCTTCATGAATGCAATAAAGCCGCTGACGGCCTGCGAAGTGGCCGGGGCCGGTTGCTCGCCATCGGCGAGCGGGATCAGCGCCAGGTCGGCAAGACCTTGTGTGACGGATTTGAAGGGCTTGCCTTCATAATCAAGCCCGGAAGCTGCCCAGAAACTATCGACGTGGTCCGCTAGGAGCAGAACCTCTATACCTCGGGCGCGGAAGCCCTCCAGCTGCGGGGACGTCGCAAGGCGGTCGAGATCGGTGCCGGTCACATAGTAGATCGCGGTCTGATTTTCCTTGAGCCCGTCAACATAGTCCTTGAGCGAGCGCCATTCGCCGCCGGACGCAGTCGTCTGGAAGCGAGCAAGGCCAAGGAGGGTCTCGCGGCGCGCATAGTCCTCGTAAAGCCCCTCTTTGAGGACCGGGCCAAAATTGTCCCAGAGGGCCAGGTAGCGGTCGCTGTCATTCGTCGAGAGCTTTTCGAGTTCCGACAACACACGGTTTGAGACGCCTTTCTGGATCGCCGCGAGGATCGGGCTCTCCGGGATCATCTCGCGCGAGACGTTGAGCGGCAGGTCATTCGAGTCCACCAGACCACGCACAAATCGCAGGTAGCGCGGCAGGATCTGGGCGTCGTCAGTTATGAAGACGCGACGGACATAGAGCTTCATCCGGCCCGCTCGGTCGGGTTCGAACAGGTCGAATGGCCTGGTCTGTGGCACAAAGGCGAGCACGCTATATTCGTGCAGGCCCTCCGCGCGATAGTGCAAGGTCAAGGCAGGCTCATCGAACTGGCCAGCAACACTTCGATAGAAGTCCTTATATTCCTCGGACGTGATTTCGCTTTTCGGTCGGAGCCAGAGCGCACCACCATCGGCAATCTGCCTGGGCTCGGAATCGGGCTTGTCCTTGAGGAAGATCGGGACGGGCACGTGGCCGGACTGTGCCTTGATGATCCTCTCAACCGTGAAGACCTGCGTATAGCTCGCCGCGTCTTCCTTCAGATGCAACAGCACGCGGGTTCCTCGGACCGGCGCATCCGACGTCTCGACGGACTGGATCGTATAGGTGCCCAGCCCGTCCGACGACCAGGAGGCTGCGCTGTCTGCGCCAGCCCGGCGCGAGATGACCTCGACCTGGTCCGCAACCATGAACGCGGAATAGAAGCCGACGCCAAATTGCCCGATGAGGTGGCTATTGGCACCATCCTTGGCGCCCGCGATCTTTTCCATGAAGGCCTTGGTACCGGAGCGGGCGATTGTGCCGAGCGCATCCGCGAGCTCACCTTCGCTCATGCCGATACCGTTGTCTTCGACGATCAGCCGACGCGCCTCGGGATCGAGCGTCACGGTTATGCGAGGTTCACTATCGTCTCCGAGCAGCGCGGGATTGCCAAGCCCCTCATAGCGCAGCTTCTCGCACGCATCGGCTGCGTTAGAGATCAGCTCGCGGAGGAAGACTTCCTTGTCCGAGTAGACCGAGTGCACCATGAGGTGAAGCAGCTTGGCGACGTCGGCTTCAAAGGAGCGGGTTTCGGGCGTGGCTTCAGTCGTCGTCATGCAATCTTCCTGTAGTTCTCCAATGTCAGGCAGCGCGTGAGATGGCTGGGCGATCGCGGCGTTTCAAGCGTGCCCGCCTCAAGCGCCAGAGATTGAACGGCCTCGTCCATGCCCCGGCTCGCTGCCAATTACCTGCAACACCGATCCCGGGAAATGGGAACACTGACCTATCCTGGACGATCGAGCTAATCGTTCACCCGGCACCGACTGATCGAAAGCGTTGCTCCGCAGATACTCACGTATAATGGCTTGTCGGTAAGAATAGAAACATGACCGGGGAAGAAGTTAACCGGAGACTATCGTGCAGCAACCCCATTCACTGGATCTCGATCACGCGGAATGGATGGCCGTGTCTGTAGCGCTGAGCGATGCGGCCGAGCTGGATTGTGCGCCGCCACCGGCGCCCGGCTCGCTGCGCGCTCGGTTCGCTCGAATTGGCATGATGATGACCGGACGGCACCCAGCCCCGCCCCTCGCTAATCCGCGCCTCGAGGCAGTCCGGCAGTTCGTGTGCATGAAGAAGCGCCGTAGCGATGAAGCGGATGACCTGGTGCCCGAACTGATGGCTCTTGGGTTCAATCATGCCCAGGTCCAGGCCCTGGCGCTTCTGTCCCGCTGAAATCCGCCTCCGGGTATCCCAGTTACGTGAAACACCGGGTGCTGCATGGCGACAGCTTGCGGTCAGAGATATTGGCGGCGCTTCGCGCTCGGGATCACAAGCCCGAAAACATAACTCTGTCGCCGGGATGTCGGCCCGAATGCAAAGGGTCGTCCTAGAAAGCGGCGCTTTGCATCGTCTCGCAGAACGCGGACGGCTTAGACGGGCCACGCCTTCGGGGCGGAGGCCAGGCCCAGGTCCGCCAGATGCGGCATTGGACAATGAGACATCAGACCATCTCCTTGCGTTTGTCGACGATGGTAAAGAAGATCGTGAGCGCTCCGGCACATTTTCAAGAAGCAAACCACTGACATCAGGAGATAATGCGAACCGCCGGGTAACTGGGGCCGATCAGCTCCGGACGGGATGAAGTTCGGGAACGCTGGGAAAAGCAGCGCGCTTTTGCCGGCGGGAGAAAAGCCATGACCGATCACGCCACGAACCAGCCGGACAACGATCGCGACGCCGCAGAGCGCGCCACGAACGCGAACATCGCCGACGAAAATACAGCCTATGTCCCGCCTGCGGGCCGACAGACACTCACGCAGGACGATCAGGGTATCCCCCCGACGGGCGAGGAGGATACCCTCGCCGAGGTAAGCACGACCGAACAGGACCCCGATGCCGTCGCCGATCTGTCGGAATCGGACGCCGGTCCGAATGACGACAGCATCGAACCATCACGCATTCCAGGCTCGGCGCAGGAAATCGACGTCGAGGGTGTGACCGGCCCCGGTCCGAGCGGCTAAGTCGCATCGCACGTCGTCGCGATCGGCCTTGCACATGGACAGCGGCCCGACGCAAGAGCGTCGGATTTTCTCGCGTTTCGCTTTGGCTTGGCTCGTCGCTGCCGGCATCGCCACTTCTCTGTTTACCGCCCTCCCCGGCAGGACCCAAGCGACCTCGACTTTCTCAGGCTGCAGGGTCGTGGACGGCGACACTTTGCGCTGCGGCGATGAACGCATCCGGTTACTCGGGATAGAGCGCCGGAGCTCCCGGGCCACTGCGCGCAGGGTCGTAACTGTGCGCCGGGAAACGGCTTCGCCTCGATGCGCAGCCTCAGTGAAGCGCTGGCCCCTCCTCTGAACATCCGGCGCGTCGGCTACGACCGCTATGGACGCACACTTGCCCTGGTGTCCGGATCCAGGGGCGACCTTTCCTGCTGGCAGCTCAAGCGGCGCCAGGCGATCTACAAGCCGAACTGGGATAATGGCGGCCGGCTCACCGCCATATGCAGCGCCGCCCGCTAGGGAAAGCCGCATCACCCGCCACCGGCGCTAGGGCGTCTGTCCGTAGCGCATAAAAGCCGAAGCCACCTTCGCGTCGAGCTTCTGAGCGGCGGCTAGATCAGCGGTCGCCTCGGCTGTGCGGCCGAGGCGCTTTGCGGCAATTGCGCGACCATAAAGCGCCGACGCCATCTTCGCATCGCCCTTCACTGCCTTGTCGTAAAAGGTCCAGGCATCCTGCCAACGCTGCTGCTGGAGCGCGACCAGCCCCGCGCTGTCATAGTTGTTCGGCTCGGGCGCCAGGGCAACGGCCCGATCGCACTGGGACCGTGCCTTGTCGAACTCGCGCCTGAGATAGGCGGCCCGCGTCCAGCACGCGGAATTGAAGCCCGCTCCATAATCAGGCGCGCGAACGGTCAGCGCGTCATAATCGCGAAGCGCCTCTTCATATAGGCCCAGGCGATTGTACAGGTCCCCGCGTCGCTCATAGGCCAGAGCGAAGCCGGGATCAGTGGCGATTGCGCTGGAGAAGTCGACAAGCTGCGCCTGTTCCGGCTGTTCCAGCGCACCGCGCACCAGGGCGCGGAGATAATAGGTCCGTCCAAGCTCGGCCTTGTCGTCCATGCCGATCCGAATTGCCTTGTCGAAATCGGCCATGGCCAATGGCCATTTCTCCTCGCTGCCGGCGAGCCGTGCACGCATCGAATAGGCAAGCCCGTTTCGCGGATCGAGCACGATCGCCTTTTCCGCCGCGGTCCGAGCCGCCGGCTTGTCCCCGCTGCGCATCAAGGCGTCCGACAATCTTGCATGGACTGAGCTGCGCCAGGCCGGCGTGAAGCCGGCCACCCCGCGCATCGCGTCGAGCTTGGCCATTGCCGGGTCCTGCGTCGCCTCGGCGATCTCGAGCGCCCCCTTGAGGTCCGGCAGCGCCCTATCGACGGCATCCTTGCGCAGCCGGTCGGTTCCTCGAATGGCCAGGGCGCGCGCCCGCGTGGCATCTGGAACGCCGCCCGCATTGATCAGGTCGCTGCAGGCCGAGACGTCCTCCTTGAGGCAGCGCTCCTCATAGATGCCGCGGACATAGTCTGACAGGCGCTCCTGCGCCGCAGCGGTGCCACTCGCCAGCAAGGCTGTCGTTACCATGATGACTCTGACCATTCCCGCCCTCCCCTTGGGTGTGGATGCTATCATCATGCGGGCGATCCACAACCGGCATGGATCAGTGCCGGGGAGGCGCGACGGACCTTAATTACCCTTGCGGGCCCTGCGCGAGCGTTCGAGCCATTGACCGACCATCGTCCCGACCAGCGTTTCGAGAGCAGCGAAGATCGTGGCGAAAGCGACCCAGGAGGACAGCTGTCCGCCGGCCGCATAGATGGCCGCAAGCGCCCATAGAAATACCAGAGCGAAGGGCAGGTTTCCTCGACTGCGCGCCAATGCCGTACCGGCGATCGCGCCGCCGAGCGCGAGGACCCCCGCCGCAATCACGGGTGCCGCGGACGCATCGGCCTCTATACCGTGAAAGCGCAGGGAAGCTGCAATGTTGACGATCGTCGCCGCGGTCAACCAGGCGGCCAGGGCGCTTAGCGGAAGGCGAACGCACCAGCGATCCCCTGCAGACAGCGGACCGCTCCAGCTTGTCATATGCTTGAGGGCTGCCAGGAGCGAACCGAGCGAGAGGAAGATGATCGCGACGGAAATTGCGCTGAGATCGACCAGCTGGACGTAGAGTGCCCAGAGCGCGTTGCCGAGAAATGCCAAGGCCGCCGGCCAGCGCAGACCGCTGACATAGGCGTTATCGCGCTGTGAGGGCAGAGCCTGATAGATCGCGAAGACGAACGATCCCGTGTACAGCGCACCCCAGATCGAAAACGCCCAGCCGGCGGGCGTTATCAAGGTGCGGACGGCGTCGGATTGCTCTCCGATAGGCGTTCCCAGGCCGACAGCCTGCATCGCTGCGGCCGCGACCTGGGCGATAGCGAGGACGAGCACCGCGGCGCGGGACAGGTCGGGAGCTGGTTGAATGCTTCGCGCGATTGACTGAGCCATTCGCGTAGAATTCCGGCGATGCGTGTTCGTTCCGCCCACGCCATTTCGGCCCATTACAGAGAGCTTTGGTCCGCGCCGATGCGTGGGAAAGCGCCCCGCATCGGCCCGGTCCGTGCTAAACTACATGGCCCCTATCGAGTTCCAGTCCAGGCGCGACGTTTCGAGGCGCAGACGGCAGAACGGCTCCGGGGTGCGGCCTGCCGCCTGATGCGGAATATGACGGCAGCTTGTGTGACCCTCAGGCGATCGCGGCCATTGCGAGCTTGGCATCGTCAATCGAGCGAAAGCGGACGAGGCCGCCTGCTGGCCCTTCGGGGCGGATCGATATGGGGGATGATAGTCGATTACTTTCGATCGCTTCCCGCAGTTTCTCCAGCTCTGCCGCCGTCAGCGAGAAAAGGGCCGATCCGTCACCGCCAATCTGCTTCATTGCTGCTCCCTGCTACCCATTCCGTCGAAACGGCATGCCGTAAGGCGACACTCGAAGGCCCTGGACGACCGGCACGCCCCGCCGCCCTGGCCAGATATCGCCTGGTTATCGTGGCCAGCCATTAGAAGAGGTCAAGCCCTGACCGTCTCCGTGACAACGCCTAATGGAAGTCGTGGCTACGGACCTTGATCAGGTCCTCGGGATCGACACCGTTCGGAAAGGGCGGCGAATAAAAATCGCGCGGCTTCCAGCCCGGGTCCCCGCGATCGGGACTACCGGGGTGGGACGCACCATCTCCCCTGCCCTGCGTCAGCGAGAAATCCATCCGGCCGATGGAGCGCAGCATATCGTCGCGCGGGACCACCCGGTCGACGATGACATGGATTACCTCTCCCTCCTTCTGCAGCCGCCCCCGTAGTGAAACCATCGAGGCCGACATCACCACGCGACGCTGCCTCTCGAACCGGTCGGGCCAGAGAATGCCGTTGGCGACGCCGGTCTCGTCCTCGATCGTGATGAACAGCACGCCCCGCGCCGATCCCGGGCGCTGGCGCACCAGGATCACGCCGGCAACCTCGACATGCCGGCCGTCGCGGATGCCGGCGAGATCCGCGCATTTCACGATCCGCTCGGCGGAGAGCTGCTCGCGCAGGAAAGAGAGCGGATGCGCGCGCAGCGACAGCTGCAGCGTGCGATAATCCTCGACGACCTCGCGCCCGACTGTGAGCGGCGCCAGTGCCACGTCAGGCTCCCGGCCTTCAGGCGAAAAGCCACCCTCCCGAGCATCAGCCGCTGCGAACAAGGGCAACGGTGCCTCGCCCAGCCCCTTTACCTTCCAAAGCCCCTGGCGGCGATCCTCGGCTATGGAGTGGAATGCATCGGCCTCGGCCAGCCGTTCGATCGCGGCGCGGGGCACCCCGGCGCGGCGCCAGACCTCCTCGACGCTCTCATAGGCCATGTCGCCCCGCGCCACCGTGATCGCCGCACCGTGGACATTGGCCAGCCGGCGCACCTGCCGAAACCCCAGCCGTACGGCAAGGTATGGCCCGCCACCCCGTTCCAGCGTGCAATCCCAATGGCTGTGGTTGATCGAGACCGGCCGGACCTCGACGCCGTGCTTTTGCGCATCCGCCACAATCTGGGCCGGTGCGTAGAAACCCATGGGCTGGGCGTTGAGCAGGGCAGTGCAGAAGACGTCCGGATGATGATGCTTCATCCAGCACGAGGCATAGGCGATCTTGGCGAAGGAGGCGGCGTGGCTCTCGGGAAAGCCATAGCTGCCAAAGCCTTCGATCTGCTTGAAAGTGCGCTCGGCAAAGTCCTTGGGATAGCCGCGCGCGATCATCCCACCGACCAGCTTGTCGTAGAAATGGCTGACGCCCCCGGTAAGCTTGAAGGTCGCCATGGCGCGGCGCAGCTGGTCAGCCTCGACCGCGGTGAAGCCGGCACCAACGATCGCGACCTTCATCGCCTGTTCCTGGAAGAGCGGCACGCCCAGGGTCTTCTCGAGCACGGCGCGCAGCTCGAGCCTCGGATATTCGGGCTTCTCCTTGCCCTCGCGCCTGCGCAGATAAGGGTGGACCATGTCGCCCTGGATGGGGCCAGGTCGCACGATCGCAACTTCGATGACGAGGTCGTAGAAGCGCGTCGGCTTCATCCGCGGCAGCATCGACATCTGCGCGCGGCTCTCGATCTGGAAGACACCGAGCGTGTCGGCCTTCTGGATCATCGCATAGACTTGCGGGTCGTCGTCCTGCAGGTCGGCCATGCCGACGCGCACACCCTTATGCTCTTCGAGCAGGTTGAAGGCGCGGTTCATGCAGCCGAGCATGCCGAGGCCCAGCACATCGACCTTCATGAACTTCAGGGCGTCGATATCGTCCTTGTCCCACTCGATGATCTGGCGGTCTTCCATCCGCGCCGGCTCAATAGGCACCAGGTCGTCCAACCGGTCCTGGGTCAGCACGAAGCCGCCGGGATGCTGGGACAGATGCCGCGGGGTGCCGATCAGCTGGCGGGCCAGGCGCAGGGTCAGCTTCAAGCGGTGGTCGTTCGAATTGAGGTTGAGGCTTTCGATCTGCTCGTCCGAGATGCCATCCATCGACCAGCCCCAGACCAGGCCCGTGAGCATCTTGGTAAGATCGCGCGGCAGCCCCAGTGCCTTGCCGACCTCTGCCACGGCACCGCGCGTCCGGTAGCGTGTCACCACCGCGGTCAGTGCTGAGTGATGTCGGCCATAGGTCTCATAGATCCACTGGATTATCTCCTCGCGCCGTTCATGCTCGAAATCGACATCGATATCGGGCGGCTCCTTGCGCTCGCCGGAGACGAAGCGTTCGAAGAGCAGCTCATGCTGGATCGGGTCGATCGAAGTGATGCCGAGCAGGAAGCAGACACAGCTGTTCGCGGCAGACCCCCGCCCCTGGCAGAGAATGCCCCGCCGGCGGCTTTCCTCGACGATCGAGCGAACCGTCAGGAAATAGGGCGCATAGCCAAGCTCGCCGATCAGCTTGAGCTCATGTGCGATCTGGTCAGCGTAAGCGGCAGGCACGCCGTCCGGGAACTTCGCATCGGCAGCCGCCTGGGTGAGGATTGCGAGGGCCTCCTGCGCGGTCCGGCCCGCCATCACCTGCTCATAGGGATATTGATACTGGATCTCGCCGAGATCGAAGGTGCATCTCCGCGCAATATCCGCGCTCGCTTCGATCGCATCCGGGAAGGCAGCAAAGCGCCGCTCCATTTCCTCCGGCGATTTCAGATGCCGGTCCATGAAGCGCTCGCGCCGATAGCCCAGCGCATCGACCGTCGTTCCCAGTCGGATAGCGGTCACCAAATCCTGGAGCGGCCGCGCGTCCTGACTGTGATAGAGAATGTCCCCGGTAGCGACCGACCGGACCCCGGCGGCGCGGGCCATCGCATCCAGCGCATGCAGCCGGGCCATATCGTCCGGACGGCGGCGAAAACTCATCGCGCTATAGCTGCGGGTCCCGAACAGGTCCGCCAGCTCAGCCAGGTGGCCAGCGGTCGCCTCGTCGGCCAAGTCCGGCACCAGGATCGCGACCAATCCCTCAGAATGATTAGCAATATCACTCCAATCAAGGATGCACCGCCCCTTGCCGCCTCGCGCTTTGCCGAGCGATAGCAGCCGGGTCAGCCGGGACCAGGCCGGCCGATCGGTCGGATAGAGCAGCAGCGCCCTGCCATCCGTCAGATCGACTCGCGCGCCGGGAATCATGCGAACGCCGGTCGCCTTTTGCCCGTCCCAACCACGAACGACCCCGGCGACGCCGTTCCAGTCCGCCAGGCCCAATGCCTTGTGGCCCTGCAGCGCCGCGGCCGAAAACAGTTCCTCGGGTGCGCTCACGCCGCGCAAGAACGAGAAGTGGCTTGTCACCTGGAGTTCTACATAGGTTGTCATCCCGAAGCCGCTCCCCGCCCCATCGATGGACGCTGCCGGCAAGTCCACGGATCGACAGCATAGCTCCTTTGTTGGTGCGCCATGGACAATCGAAAAAACATCGTCGCCGTCGGGCTTCTGACCGCGTTCGACCTGGAGAGGCTGGGAAGCAGCTTTACCCGGGCGATCCCGGTCGAGGATGGCGAAAGCTTTGCAGATGTCCTGGAGAAGCTGGAGGCGATTGACTGGCCACCTGACCCGGGCGATTGAGGCACCGTTCGCTGAACCTGTGCCATCAGCCGAAAAAGCCATGCAGGTGCCAGCTTAGGTCGCCCGTCTCGGCCTCGACGCCGTCGCCCCGGCGGAACAGCCAGAAGCGCTGGCCGCCCTCGACCTCGACCCGGAAATAGTCGCGGATCGCCCAAAGCTCCCGGTCGGTACGCCACCATTCGCCATGGATGCGCTCAGGCCCGTCGCCGGCCATGACGCGATACGCCTTGCCCCGCCAAGTGAAGCGGCGCGGCGGATGGTCAGGCAGCAGCGCCACCACATGGGTTAGCAGTTCGGGCTGGCGCAGGATTCGTACCGGCCGCTTCCAGACCGGCCAGCCTTCCGGATCGACAAGAGGCGCCAACCGCCGGACGGCGCGTTCGGGGACGTCGCTCTGCTCCAGCCCCAGGCGAAACACCGCGCCCTCCCCGGCCCTGCCGGTAAGCTGGTCAACGGCCGGGGCCAGGTCCGCAGGCACGTTCTCATCCGCCAGCAGGGCCGCGCCCGAACGCGCGCCTAGCGGCTCGCTATGCGGCACTGTCAGCCGCATTGCCTCGATGCCGAGACCGGGCTCGAGCCGGTCGATCCGCAGGCCGAACATTCGCTTGAGATGCCGCCCATCCCGCGTGGCCCGTGCGGCCCCGATCGAGAGGTGCTGGTCGGCTCCATCGACCCGCTCGGCCGTGATCATGGCGGTACGCACGCCCAGCCCCCGCCGCTCGAGCACGAGGACAAGGTCTCCCACAAGATCCGCGATTACCTGTGCGATTGCCTCGGGCGTGCCAATAGGCTCGAGCAGCCGCCGGGATACTTCCGGCGCCTCGAACGGGATGACCGGCACGATGGGCTCGGCAGCGCGCCCCAGCGCCTGATCGAGCCGGGCAAGCGCCGCCAGGCCGAGACGCCGTGCCAATGGTCCGCGCGGCATCGGCAGCAAATCCTGGATGCGCTCGAGCCCGAAACGTGCCGCCGATGCCAACGCCTCGCCCTCGAGCCGAAGTGCGGCCACCGGCAAATGCGCCAGCGCTGAGACCTCCTGCCCGGACGGCAGGATCGTCACTGGTTCTCCCCCAAAGCGAGCGAACGCATGGGCGGCTCCGGCGGTACCCGCGATTGCGATCCGTGCCGTGAAGCCGAGGCGCGCAAGGAATCGCAGCACCCGTCGGCAAAAGCGTGCCTCGCCCCCGAACAGATGGGTGGCCCCTGTCAGGTCGAGCCAGATCCCATCGGGACCGGAGGGAGAGGCAATTGGCGTCCACCTGCCAACGGCATGGAGCGCCAGACGCTCAAGCCAGACCTGATCGCCCTCCGGGTCGGCTTCGCGCACATCGAGATCCGCTACCAGCGCGCGGGCGTGTGCCGCAGCCATGCCGGGCGCCAGATCCCGCGCCAAGGCAATCGGACAGGCCGCCGTCACCACTTCACGCTGCCCAACACGCTCGATCAGGACGGTCGGGCGTTCCCAAAGCTCCAGGGTCGGCCTCGGCATTGCAGGCTGCGGGGGCGCCCCCTCATCTGGCGGCATGGCACGAAACGGATGCTGCGCCGGCTCAGAACGCCGGCCAAGCTCCCGCATGGGCGGGCGCTGATGCGCCGGCAGCCTGGCAATCCGCTCCGCTTCCCCTTGCCGGCTATGCGCAGCGTCCTGCGCCCAGCGGGAGCCGGGTCGCCAGCCACCGCCGCGCGGGACCGAGCATGCCCCGGGGTCATCGTCGACCGCCGGCGGCAGGACGGATGCTGTGGACCAGAACCGCTCAGGCGGCGCGACTGGCCGCTCCAGCCGCCGCAGCCGCTCGATTGCGAACTGGGGCAGGTAGAGCGAGGCGACCCTTGGCATCGCAAGCCTCGACCAGAAGAGAAAAGGGATTGCCGCCGCGCTGGCGAACAAGATCGACCGACCAGCAACTCCGCCCGACCCCAGGATGCGCCAACGGCACCGACGGCGCGCAGCCGATCCGCCAGCGCGTACATGCTGCGGACGGGATCTCGAGCGGATCGCGCGCCTTTCGCGCCCAGCGCCGCAGCAGCAGCATCGGCGTGCGCCCATCCGCGGCAGCGAGCTGAAGCCGGCGGGTTGCGGTCTGGTCGGCCGCCTTCACCTCGGCAACTACCGCGGCAAAGCTCCCGTCGCGCAGGCAATCCTCGGCAAGGGCGAGTGCCATGACCTCGTCCCTGCCCTGGCAATAGATCAGCTTCGTCGGCGGGAGCCCCGCCTGCTCAAGGCCCGGCGCGTAGAGATCGAAGCTCGTCAGAGCCCAGACACTGGTCGCAGTGGCTTCACGGGCAAAACGCGCGGCCACACCGGCAGCGAACAGGGTCGCCGCTGCATCGTCGCCCAAGGTGGGAGATGCAGCCGCGATCTCGTGCAGGCCGCCACCGTCCAACCCGCCATGGGCAAGCCGCGAGTCGATCGCCTCGATCCCGAATGGTAACAATGGGGCACCGCTCGTCACCGGCACGGCGATACGCGCCTTCAGCTCGGCGAGCAGGCGTGCGCGATCATTCTCGGGAAAGGGAGCGGCGGTTTGCATAAGGGAATAACGACTCGTTCGTTCCCATTATGTTCCGCGCATATCGTCCCTTCGTCAAGCCATGGGTTTTACCCACGCCCGTCATCAGGCGCGTTGCTACCCGGGCGGCCAACAAAGGGTGGAAAGCGGACGGGCGGCTTCTGCGAGGATCGGCCTTGCGAGACTTGGGAGATTAGTCGACCGGACAGAGACGGAGGTGAGCAATCCCATCCTGGGTCCAGGCGTGCACCTTAGATCACCCCCCCTCGACATCCGGAATAAATACGGCTGTCGTAAACCCTGAAGCGCTGTGTCGCCGCTCAACCTTGCCTCCGAGTTGCTTCGCGAGGAGTCGAACAAGCTTGGACCCGAGACCGGGCTTGCTCTCGGCGTCACAACCGATGCCATCATCCGAAACGATGATCTCCAAGCCGCTGTCCCTCTGGGTGATCTCAACCCTCACGATCCCACCGCTCTCGCCGGGATACGCATATTTGAAACTGTTGGTCACCAGTTCGTTCACGATCAGGCCGAGTTGGACTGCAACGGGTCCAGCCACGTCAATGGGGTCGCACTTCACCCGCACCGCAATGGGGCGCACGTCGCGCAAAAGATCTCCCAGCCCGTGGCACAATCCGCCGACATAGTCCGCAAGATTCACCCGTCGGTAGTTTCTGCTCTCGCGCAGCCGCTCCTGCGCTTGGGCCACGACGAGCACCCGCGCGTTGGCTGCGTCGAGCGCCGCGCGGACCTCGGGATTATTGGATGCGCGGCTTTGCAGATTCATGGCGGCAGAAATGATTGAGAGATCGTTTTTTGTGCGGTGCGCGAGTTCCTCCAAAAGCAATGCCTTAGCGGCCTCGCTTTCGTTGAGTTTCGTGATCGTCTTGCGCAACAACTCCGTGACGGCCGACATCGTAAATCCGATCAGGACGAATATCGCCAAGGCCAGCCACGCCTGCATCCCGACGTTGAGTGTGAATCTCGGTTCTATGAAGAGATAGGCAGCGATCGCCGCGCTGAGGATAGTCGCAAAGAATCCAGACCCCCGGTCAAACAGCAGTGCGCAGAGAAATACCGCGGGAATGAATAGCAGCAGGGGAAAATGCTGTAGCGGCCCCTCGAGCGCGTAACGAAGGCCCGTCGCTGAAAGGATGATAAGAGCGCTGGTCCCATATCGCACTGCGGTGCCATGCCCTCGGTTCGGGAGAAGCCGGACCACTAGGTTTTCGATTGATGGAGCTCTCGGGGCGTCCGACATATTCTGCAGGCCACCTTTCCAGCCGCGCCGGGATGTGAACCATTCGAGCGGCGCGCGCGCTAACTCAGATCAACCTGGAGGTATCGCCTCTAAACTTGTGTTCACTGGTTCGTGCCTCCGATGAAGCGTCGCGCAACGTGCGGCATCGCCATAACGACGACGGTCCGGAATTGGGGCTTTTGGCCTCCTGTCCGCTTCTGGACGGGCGGCTGCCCGGCTGAGCGACCGACAGCGGTGGACTGCCGCCCGACCGATATCAGCGCTTCCCTAGCCGTTCCAAGGGCACATCTTGCGCTGCATGCGACCAGCCCCGGAGCCTCTATTTCCAATGAGCCCCAAATTTCGCCTCCATCCGACGAAGTTCCTCATCAAGCACGGCCACCTCAGCGTCGTTCTGGTCCGCAACTGCGAAGCGGATGCGGGTACTGAGCTCGGCCATGGCATACTTGGCGTATGCCAGCGCATTTGCCTCGCGCTCGATCACCTCTGTCGCTTGGCTTGCGAGGGATTTCAGGAGTTCAAGGCCTTTCGCGTCCACTGTCCGGGGCTTCTGGTCCAGCAGGCATAATGTACCCAGCGCAAAGCCATCGCTGGTTACGAGAGGTGCGGCAAAATAGGCACGCACGTTCATCTCAAGCACGGCGGGAGCGAACTTGAAGCGTGGCTCGTGCCAAGCATCGGGGACACACAAAGGCGCGTAATTGCGAACTCCAATCGCGGCGTCGCAGAAGCTGTCCGGCCTGGCGAACTCCCTAGGATCGAAGCCGTAGGCGACGGCTAGCCACAATGTGGAGCGGTCGACGATAGACACTGCGGAAAAGGGAAAACCGGTCCCTGCGGCTACCCGCTCAACGATTTGGGAGAGCTCGGCGTCGCCGCTCATGCCAAACACGCCGCTCGTCAGCACGCGCGCCTGCCGCCGCAGCTCTGCGAGTTCCCGCTGGTTACATTCGCGAGCCTGTTCGATCAATTCGAACTTCCTTAATCGATCCAGCGCCTCTATACTCGCGCTAACGCCAACTCAGGCGCGAACCACTGTCACCTGACAAATATTATTAAGCCATTCAATGATAATGAGGCAATTCTACCAAATTTAAACGAGGCGCGCGCATGTAATATTGCTCACCAGCTCAGAGAATATTTGCGCTACTAAGACATATCGGCGAAATGAAAGTCGGCCTTCGGGCTCTTCACGATCGAAGCAAATGATACTGCCATGCCGCTCCGTCGAGCCAATCGTCCTAACGCACGTTAAACTGCAGAGCTTGGCCGCAACCTCGCGCGATCCTGTGGGTTGGGCAGTGACCAGAACGTTGGGTAGCCGGACACGTACGATCCCGATCGCGCGCGGGTGCCTGCCCTATGAACGGTGGCCCCGGTCGCAGGCGCGCGTTGGCTTCGGCGCGCGCAGGCACCCGCAAGGGCCTTCGACGAGGACCTATGAAACCCGAATTCCTGACCATCCCCACCCATGCGATCACGCGTCGCGATCCCAAGCGCTGGTCGGTCCGCAGCGAAAGCGATGCGCTATCCGAGGTGTTGCTGTGCGGACCCGCCTATCTCGCTCCGGTGCCATGCTGCTCGGTCACGCGCGACAGCCTGGGCGATGGCCATCAAACCGATACCGCCAAGGCGCTCGCGCAGCACCGGCAGTTGCAGGCGTTGCTGGAGCAGCTCGGGACGCGTTGCCATGTGCTCGACCCGCTCCCGGACCTTCCCGACCTATGCTTCACGCGCGACTGCGCGGTCGCTACCCCGTGGGGACCGGTGCTGCTCAATCCGGCGGTGGCGCATCGGCGGCGCGAGGTGGACCATGTCGCGCGCTATCTCGGAAATCGGGGCGGCGGGCCGCTGCTGCGGATCGAAGGCGGCACCGTAGAGGGTGGCGACGTCTGCGTCGCGCGCGACGGGCTCGCGATCATCGGATGGTCCGGGGAGCGGACCAGCCTTGCTGGCGCACAGATACTGGGCGAGGTGTTTCGCGGCCATGGCTGGGAAGTCTTGTTGTGCCCGTTCGACGCCTACCACCTCCATCTCGATACGATCTTCTGCATGCTCGACGCGCATTTCGCGCTTGCATGCATCGACGCGCTCCCGGAGGCGTTCCTGTCCGCGCTCGCGGCACGCGGCATCCGGGTCCTACCGGCGCTGGAGGCGGAGTCGCGCAAGCTCGGGTGCAACATCCTCTCGCTGGACGGCTCCACGATCCTGATCGCCGAGGGACAGCACCGCCTCCACGCGATGCTGCTGCAGGCGGGGTTCAAGCCGCTTCCGGTCGACATTTCCGAATTTGCGGCATGCGGCGGCGGACTCCATTGCCTCACCATGCCACTCGCGCGGGGCTGACCCCCATGCCCGAGGTCGGAGGACTCCCCGCCCGGACATAAGTCGGACGGAAAAAGACTGCCGAGCAACCAGTCGGGCCGCTGTGCATTGTCGCTGCGTGCCGCACTACATCTTCCATCTCAATCGCCCGGGCCGGGACGTTCCGTTCCGTGACGAGAGCTACGACCTGCCCGACCTGACCGCAGCGATGCAAAAGGCGAATAGCCGCGCGCGCGCAGTGCTGCGCCGCCATATACGCTGCGGGCCGGATGAGGTGCGCGGCACGCTCGATATCCAGGACGCCAACCGTCAACCGGTCGCCCGCATCTATCTGCGAGAGCTGATGTTGCAGATATCCTGAGCCCGATCCTAGACGGGCCTCGGCCCGACCTCAGGAACCGCACTCTCGGGACGCCGCCAAAGGCGGGGCGGCGTGCGCGCGCGACCGTGCGCCAGCCGCCACCCCGCCCCCAAGGCGCTCCCGAGTGTGCGCGCGGGCCCAAGAAAGCGCGCGAACCCTGGCGGCTTCGCAGAAGTCCGCCAGTGTGCGCTCGATACCGCCCGCGTCCGCATCGCGGCAGGGCCGAACGGCCCCTGCCCTGCAGCTTCGCCGCATCGGATCGCCAAAGCATTCAAAGCGTTGGTCCAGCAGATAAAATTCGGGAAGGTGGCGGACATGGCCGGAGGTTGGACGCGTGACGGCGCGGTGCAGGACCAGATCGACGACACGGTCGCGGACGCGGTCCAGTTCGCGCGCGCCCGCATGGCCTCGGGCGAAGGCGAAACGCATTGCGTGGAATGCGGCGAGGAGATTCCGGAGGCGCGCCGCAAGGCGCTTCCGAGCGCGCGGACCTGCGTGCAATGCCAGTCGACGCGCGACCGCAAGCCCGCTTTCTCGGCGTTCAATCGTCGCGGGAGCAAGGACAGCCAGCTCCGCTAAGCCTGCCGCGGCGCCCGCCGCCAATTAACTGCTGATAATAAAGACGAAATCTTACTCTATGTTGCGCCCGTCGGGAACGGCGGCGGTCGGGCCGGGTTTGAGACGGACCCATAGGAGAGCCGTTCATGTCCGAGATCCTGGAGCCAGCCCGAGCCGACGACGCGCCGCTGGCAACGTCCAAGCACGCCTCCGCCGCAGTCGACATCGCTTCCGACCAGCTCGTTGAGCCACGCGGCGACACGCTGATTGGGCGGGCCGTCACGATCAATCGTCCGCGCAAGGAGCTTTTCGCTTATTGGCGCGACTTCGCGAACCTCGCGACTTTCATGGACAATGTCGAGCGCATCGAAATCCTGTCGCCGACCCGCTCGCACTGGGTGGTCAAGGCGCCCGGCGGCAAGACCGTCGAATGGGATGCGACCGTCACCGAGGAGATCGAGGACGCGCTGATCGCCTGGTCCTCGGACGAAGGCGCCGAAGTGCCCAATAGCGGGCGCATCGAGTTCCGCGACGCCGGCGCCCGCGGCACGGTCGTCGCCGCGACCATCCTCTGCGATCCGCCCGCCGGCGTTATCGGCAAGGTGATCGCCAAGATGTTCCAGCGCGAGCCCGCCATCCAGGCGCGGCGTGATCTCCGGCGCTTCAAGCAGCTCATGGAAACCGGCGAGATCGCCACCAGCTCGCGCACCCGCGCGCAGCTCGAAGAGGAAAAGAACTGATGCGCGCAAATTTCTTTGAAAAGGGAGCACGCTGATGCGCGCGCTCACCTGGCACGGCAAGCACGACGTGCGCGTCGACACGGTCGACGATCCCGAGATCCTCAATCCGCGCGACGCGATCATCAAGATCACCTCGACCGCGATCTGCGGCTCGGACCTCCATCTCTATGACGGTTATATCCCGACGATGCAGGCCGGCGACATCCTCGGCCATGAGTTCATGGGCGAAGTCGTCGAGGTCGGCGCCAAGTCGACGCTCCAGAAGGGCCAGCGCGTCGTCGTGCCCTTCACCATCGCCTGCGGCAGCTGCTATCATTGCGGCAAGCACCAATATTCCGCCTGCGACAACGGCTTGCCCGCCGACAACCAGGATATCGGCCAGGAGATGTACGGCACGCCGATGAGCGGGCTATTCGGCTACAGCCATCTGACCGGCGGCTATGCCGGTGGTCAGGCAGAATATGTCCGTGTGCCATTCTCCGACGTCGGCCCGATCGTCATTCCCGACGGGATCGAGGACGAGAAGGTGCTGTTCTTGTCGGACATCCTGCCCACCGGCTGGATGGCGGCGGAGAATGCCGGGATCGAGCCGGGCGACACGGTGGCGGTCTGGGGCTGCGGCCCGGTCGGGCTGTTCGCGGTCCAGTCGGCCTTCCTGATGGGCGCCGAGCGCGTCATCGCGATCGACCATTTCCCGCACCGGCTTGAGCTCGCCAAGCGCTTCGGCGCCGAGACGATCAATTTCGAGGAAACCGCGACCTATGAGGCGCTGATGCTGATGACCGGCGGGATTGGTCCCGACGCGGTGATCGACTCGGTCGGGCTCGAAGCGCACGGCTTCTTCGTCGACAACGTCATCGACCAGATCAAGAAGTCGACCTTCCTCGGCACCGACCGCATCCACTCGATCCGCCAGACGATCCATGCCTGCCGCAAGGGCGGGCGCGTCTCGATGCCGGCGGTCTATGGCGGCTTCGTAGACAAGTTCCCCTTGGGCGCCTTCATGGAAAAGGGCCTGACGCTCAAGACCGGCCAGACGCACGTCCAGCATTACATGCCGGCGCTGCTCAACGCGATCATGGAGGGGAAGATCGATACGACCTTCCTGATCAGCCACACCCTGCCGCTCGAGCAGGCGCCCGAAGGGTACAAGATGTTCCACGACAACCAGAATGAAGTGACGAAGGTCGTGCTCAAGCCCGGCGTGGCGCTCGCAGCAGAGTGAAGCGGCGCGGCTCCCCAATCGACAAAGCGGAGACCGGGGTGCGGCGCGCTGCGCACCCCTTCGTCTCCGTCGCCACCGCCGCGTCCCGGCCGCACAGTTGAGCGGCGCATGTCGCCCGATCGGCGACCAGGTGATCCTGATCACCGGGGCGAGCTCGGGGATCGGGCTCGTCACCGCTCGGCTTGCCGCGGCGCGCGGCGCAGGTGTGATCCTGGTGTCGCGCAACGAAGCTGCGCTTGCCGAGATCGTGCGCGGCATCGAAGCAGACGGCGGAGCGGCCTGCTTCGCGGTTGCCGACGTCGGAGATCGGGCCGCCCTCAGCGAAGCGGCCGCGAAAGGCGTGGCGCGGTTCGGCCGCATCGATACCTGGGTCAACAATGCCGGGGTAGCAATCTACGCGACGCTGGCCGCCACCCCGGACGACGAGCACCAGCGCCTGTTCCGCACCAATTATTTCGGCGTGGTCAACGGGTCGCATGTCGCGCTCGAACACTTCGGCGCAGCAGGCGGAAACCTCATCACCGTCGCGTCGATCGCGGCGGATATGAGCACGCCGATCATGGGCGCCTATGCCGCATCGAAACATGCGGTGCGGGCGTTCGTGGAATCGCTGCGTATCGAGCTGAAGGCGGCGGCCTCGCCCGTTTCCGTCTCGCTCATCAAGCCCTCCGGCATAGCGACGCCGATCGGACTGCACGCCGCGAACCATCTCGACGGCGCGGCGATGATCCCACCGCCGCCCTACGACCCGAAACTCGTGGCGGAGGCGATCCTGCGCTGCGCGGAACGGCCGCGCCGCGAGATCACGGTCGGCGGCGCCGGCCGTGCCCAGGTGCTGTTCGCCGAGCACTTCCCGGCCCTGTTCGAGCGCCTCGCACCGCTGGTGATCCCCTTCCTGCAGAACCGCGCCATCCCGAAGCGGGAAGGGAGCAACCTGTTCGAGCCAGGCCCGGACGGGGAAGAACGCTCTCCCCATGAGGTGGGGCTCAAGGCCAGCCCCTACACGCAGGTCGCGATGCGCCCAAGGCTCACCGCCGCGCTGCTATCGACCGCCGCGATCGCGGGCGCCTGCGCGATCTGGCGGTGGCGCCGCGCGCGGCAATAGCGCTGCGCGGCAGGGACTGAGCTGATCCGGGCGCGCCCCTTGCACGGCGGCACCATAAAGGCTGCGAAACGTTCGCCGGGGATCAAGCGAGAATATGATCGCCATTGAACCGCTTCTTTACCGCGCTCGCGTCGCGCAGCGCCGCCGTAATGGGGCATCCGATGGCGTTCATCTTTGCCACCTTGTCCTGTATCGTCTGGGCGGTGAGCGGCCCGGTTTTTCATTATTCCGACACTTGGCAGCTGGTGATCAACACCGCGACCACAGTCCTCACCTTCCTGGCGGTGTTCCTGATCCAGAACAGTCAGAACCGCGACGGGTCGGCGATCCAGGCAAAGCTCGACGAGCTGCTCCGCGCGGTCAACAAGGCGCGTCCGGAATGCATCGGCATCGAGCATCTGACCGACAACGAGATCTGCGCGATCCGCGATGCGCTCGAACGGAAGGCTGGTACTGGCGACGCTGATGCCGAATCCGCCGATGTCGGTCGACGAGCTGCTCGCACGGCGCACGGGCTCGGGGTGATGCCCGGTCCCGGCCGTGCCGGGGTTCAGCGCGGCGCCATTCCGGTCGGCGGCCAGGGCACGGCATCCAGTTTCGCAGCAAATGGCGCACCGCTACGACGAGATGCTCTCGGCCCTGCGCGAAGCCGCCGAGCTCGGCCCGGCATGAGGTGGGGGGGGGGGGGGGGGCGCGGCCCCCGCCGCGCGGGGGCGGGGGGGCGGCCCGGGGGGGGGGGGGGGGGG
>NZ_JASATQ010000056.1:0-33210 GCF_038440415.1 Sphingomonas sp. OTU376
GTCTTGGCGTAGGTGATGCCGATGCCGTAGGCGCCGCCCAGCTTGCGGGCGATGCCGGTGGTCATGTCGTAGGTCTCGGTCCGCGCCCAGTCGCGCTGCAGCTCGAGAAGGTACTGGAGCGAGGTGATCGGGCGGGCACCGGCCTGGATCATCCGGGCGACCGCACGCTCATGCGCTTCCTCCGAGATGTCGCCGCTGGCGTCGGTGATGACATAGGTCTCGAAGCCCTGGTCGATCGCCGAAAGAACGGGGCCAACGATGCAGACCGAGGTCCAGAGCCCTGCGAACACCAGCCGCTGCTTGCCGATGCGGTTGACCTCGTCGATCACGGCGGCGTCTTCCCAGGTGTTCATCGACGTGCGGTCGAGCAGCTTCTGGCCCGGGAACGGATCGGTGACTTCGCTGAACATCGGACCCGAGAAGCTCTTCTCGGCGACGGTGGTGAGGATCGTCGGCACGTTGAAGCCGGCGGCGGCATTGGCGACCAGCGCGGCATTGTTGCGCAGCAGCTCCGGGGCGATCGACTTGGTGGCGAAGGCCATCTGCGACTGGAAATCGATCAGCACGAGCGCGTGATCGGTCGGGTTCAGCAGGGTCTTGCCGGGGGTCGGGGTGGCGGTGATGGTCATGGTGATTTCCCTCTTTTGGTAGTGTCGGCGGCCCGGAGCGTTCCGGATGCACAGGGTCTAGGCGGCCGAAGAACTGCGATGCAGCCGGATAAGATCGTTCCAACTGTTCCACTAAATCGAAAAGCTGCCCACACCCGGGGGAGTGAGCCACCGCCCCCATGCGAGTGAGAAATGCCTAATTCCGCAGGTTCGGGGACTTGCTTGCGTTGACTCGCCCCGGGCTTTGCTGCGACCCTCGCTGGCAGGAGAGTCGCGTATGAAGCAGGCAGGCGCCCGTCATGGCGAAGCCGTTTTCGAGGCAGTCCGGTCGCCCAGCCGCGCCGGGGTTTCCGCGATCGCCGCGTCCTGGTGCCGCTCGGTGCTCAACCACGGCCTCGATCCGGATGCGGGAGGTGCCCGCGAGCGATTCGACGGTACTTCACTGCGTGCCTTGCGTGCCGAGCACGAGGTGATGCTCGCCGTCGCCGGCCCCGTCCTCGATCATATGTTCCGCTCGGTCGGCCGCTCGGGCTGCGCAGTGATCCTCAGCGACGCACGCGGTGTGATCCTCGATCGCCGCGCCGGCGACGGTGATGCGGAGGGCTTCACCTCTGTCGGTCTGGTCGAGGGCGCGCGCTGGGGCGAGGCGGAGGAAGGCACCAACGGCATCGGCACCTGCCTGTTCGAGGGCAAGCCGGTGATCATCCACCGCGACCAGCATTTCGCCAGCCGCAATGTCGACATCAGTTGCATGGACGCGCCGGTCCATGATCCGCAGGGGCGCCTCGTCGCAGCGCTCGACGTGTCGAGCTGCCGGGACGATCATGGCCCCGCCATGGCCGAGATGGTCGCGGCGCTGGTCCGCGACGCCGCCCGCAAGATCGAGCGTGACTATTTCTGCCGCTATTTCGAAGGCAGCCGGATCGTCTTCCTCTCCGACGACGCAGTGACCGGCACGGCACTGCTGGCGGTGGACCGCGATGACCTGGTGATCGGCGCCAGCCGCGCCGCCCGCCTGCGCTTCGGCATGGACGACACCGCCCTCGCCGCGCCCCAGGCACTCGACCAGCTGCTCGGCGAGCAATCCTCGCCTTCTTTCGAGGATGCCGATCGCGCCGTGCTGCGCCAGGCGCTGGCCCGGGCCGGCGGCAATGCCAGCCAGGCCGCACGCCTGCTCGGCATCGGCCGTGCGACGCTCTACCGGCGCATGGGACGCGCCGGATTGAAGCTCTGATCCTTTTCCCCCGCAACCTGTCTCGATAGCGAGACACATGGCCCGGGCCGCGTTTCCCGGCCCCTTCCTGCCCCGGCGATCCCCGATTTAGGATCACGGACAGACGCCAGACCAAGTGGCGCCCGTAACCGCAAGGAAGAGGATCAGGCACATGGATGCCATCGTTCAGGATCGCCCGGGAACCCGTCTCAAGGCGCCTTTCGCTCCCCGCTACGACAATTTCATCGGCGGCACCTGGCTCGCCCCCAAGGCCGGGCGCTATTTCGACAACATCTCCCCGATCAACGGCCAGGTGGTCGGCCAGATCGCACGTTCACAGGCCGAGGATGTCGACGCAGCACTCGACGCCGCGCACAAGGCGAAGGACGCCTGGGGTCGCACCTCGGTTGCCGAGCGTGCCCGCATCCTCAATCGCATCGCCGATCGGATGGAGGAGAATCTCGAGCTGCTCGCCACGGCCGAGACCTGGGACAATGGCAAGCCGCTGCGCGAGACGACCGCCGCCGACATCCCCCTCGCCATCGATCATTTCCGCTATTTCGCCGGGGTGATCCGCGCGCAGGAAGGCACGATCGGCGAGATCGACCACGACATGGTCGCCTATCATTTCCACGAGCCGCTCGGCGTGGTCGGCCAGATCATCCCGTGGAACTTCCCGCTGCTGATGGCCGCGTGGAAGATGGCCCCCGCCCTCGCCGCCGGTAACTGCATCGTGCTCAAGCCCGCCGAGCAGACCCCGGCATCGATCATGGTGTGGATCGACCTGGTCGGCGACCTGCTGCCCCCGGGCGTGCTCAACATCGTCAACGGCTTCGGGCTGGAGGCCGGCAAGCCGCTCGCCACTTCGCCGCGCATCTCGAAGATCGCCTTCACCGGCGAGACGACGACCGGCCGCCTGATCATGCAATATGCCAGCGAGAACCTGATCCCGGTCACGCTTGAGCTGGGTGGGAAGTCGCCCAACATCTTCTTCGAGGATGTCGCGCGCGAGGATGACGATTTCCTCGACAAGGCGATCGAGGGCTTCACCATGTTCGCGCTCAACCAGGGCGAGGTCTGCACCTGCCCCAGCCGCGCGCTGATCCATGAGAAGATCTACGACCGCTTCATGGAACGCGCGCTCAAGCGCGTCGCCGCGATCGTCCAGGGCAATCCGCTCGACATGGGCACGATGATCGGCGCCCAGGCCTCGTCCGAGCAGCGGGACAAGATCCTGTCCTATGTCGATACCGGCAAGCAGGAAGGCGCAGAACTGCTGATCGGCGGCAACACCGCCGATCTCGGCGGCGAGCTGGCGGACGGCTATTATGTTCAGCCGACTGTGTTCAAGGGTCACAACAGGATGCGGATCTTCCAGGAGGAGATCTTCGGCCCCGTCGTATCGGTAACCACCTTCAGGGACGAGGAAGAGGCGCTCGCGATCGCCAACGACACGCTCTATGGCCTCGGTGCCGGCGTGTGGAGCCGCGAGGCGAACACCTGCTACCGCTTCGGCCGCGCGATTCAGGCCGGGCGCGTGTGGACCAACTGCTACCACGCCTATCCCGCCCATGCGGCTTTCGGCGGCTACAAGCAGTCCGGCATCGGGCGCGAGACGCACCGGATGATGCTCGATCACTATCAGCAGACCAAGAACATGCTGGTCAGTTACAGTCCGAAGAAGCTCGGCTTCTTCTGATTGTTCCCCCGCGCCCGGCCGCCCTTGCCCAAGGACACCCCCGGCCGGGCGCACCCTCCCCAGGAAAGGAGAATTCCATGGCCAAGACCATGAAGGCCGCCGTCGTGCGCGAATTCGGCAAGCCCCTGACGATCGACGAAGTCCCCGTCCCCGAAGCCGGCCCCGGCATGATCCAGGTGGCGATCCAGGCGTCGGGCGTCTGCCACACCGATCTCCACGCCGCCGAGGGTGACTGGCCGGTCAAGCCCAACCCGCCCTTCATCCCGGGGCATGAAGGCGTCGGCTATGTCAGCCAGGTCGGCGCAGGCGTGAAGAACGTCAAGGAAGGCGACCGCGTCGGCGTGCCATGGCTCTACACCGCCTGCGGCCACTGCGTGCATTGCCTGGGCGGCTGGGAGACCCTGTGCGAGAGCCAGCTCAACACCGGCTATTCGGTCAATGGCGGCTTTGCCGACTATGTCGTGGCGGACCCGAACTATGTCGGCCACCTGCCCGCGAACATCGGCTTCAACGAGATCGCGCCCGTGCTCTGCGCCGGCGTCACGGTCTATAAGGGGCTGAAGATGACCGACACCAAGCCGGGCGATTTCGTCGCGATCAGCGGCATCGGCGGGCTGGGGCACATGGCCGTGCAATATGCCGTCGCAATGGGGCTCAACGTCGCGGCGATCGACATCGACGATGCCAAGCTCGATCTCGCCCGCCGCCTCGGCGCGACGGTGACGGTCAACGCCCGCAACGAAGATCCGGCCACCGTCATCAAGCGCGAGACCAGCGGCGGCGTGAACGGCGTACTGGTCACTGCTGTGAGCGAGAAGGCATTCGAACAGGCGATAGGGGTTACCGCTCGCGGGGGTACCGTGGCGTTAAACGGGCTGCCGCCGGGTGATTTTCCGCTCAACATCTTCGGACTCGTGCTCAACGGCATCACCGTACGCGGATCGATCGTCGGAACCCGGCTCGACCTTCAGGAGTCGATCGATTTCGCCGCGCAGGGCAAGGTCAAGGCAACGATCGAGACCGCCAGGATCGAGGACATCAACAAGGTGTTCGATCGCATGCACAAGGGTCAGATCGAGGGCCGCATCGTCCTCGACATGGCCTCGTAGGAGACACGAGATGACCGACGGGGTGGCCAGGATCGAACGGGTCGTCGCCACCCCGGCGGCGCTCGAACTCATCGCCGAGATCCGGGCCGAACACGGCCCCTTGCTGTTCCACCAGTCCGGCGGCTGCTGCGACGGATCCTCGCCGATGTGCTACCCCATCGGCGAGTTCCGCATCGGCGACGGGGACATATTGCTCGGCGAAGTCGACGGTACCCCGGTCTATATCGGCCGCGCCCAGGGCGAGGCATGGGCACACACCCAGCTGATCCTCGACGTCGTGCCCGGGCGCGGCGGCATGTTCAGCCTCGACAATGGCCGCGAGCGCCGCTTCCTCACCCGAAGCCGTGTGTTCACCGACGCCGAGCGCGACCAGCTCGCCCGGCCCTGACCGCGCCCCTCGCGCAACATCCGTTCAAGCGCGTGACACCATGGTTCAACACGGAATCGCCGGACCTGCCCTAGGGGAAGGCCGACAATTGCCCTGGCGCAATACCGAGAACCAGCGAAGCCACGGTTTGAGGGGCCGACCCGCTTCTTACCGGACATTGCTGCGGCCTCTTTTTGGGGGAGGCCGAGAGCCCGCGCGGGAAACTGCGCGGGTTCTTTGCTTGGCGCAGCCTGCCATGGCCCGCGACATGTTGCCCGCAGAACAAGCCGGTCGTCCGGGCAGATCGCCCGAACGGCCCCTCGTCGCGATGGACAAGCGCGGGCGCCGCCCATAAAGGACAGGCCCTCCCTTCTCCGCTTGGAAAGTTGCCCGGCACCGATGTTCCGACCCCTGTATGACTGGGTGCTGCGCATGGCGCACCACCGCCATGCGATCTGGCTCCTCGGCCTGGTTTCCTTCGCGGAGAGCAGCTTCTTCCCGATCCCGCCCGACGCGATGCTGATCCCGATGGTGATCGCCCGCCGCGAGCAGGCATTCCGCATCGCGCTGGTCTGCACCATCGCCTCGGTGCTGGGCGGCATGCTCGGCTATTATATCGGCTATGGCCTGATGCAGACGGTGGGCGAATGGATCGTCCACACCTATCATCTGGAGGCCAAGCTCGCGGAGGCGATCCATGCCTATCAGAGCGAATATGGCACCTGGATCATCCTGCTCAAGGGCCTGACCCCGATCCCGTTCAAGCTGGTGACGATCGCGAGCGGCGCGGCCAGCTTCAACTTCCCGCTGTTCGTGCTGCTCTGCTGCATCACCCGCGGCGCCCGCTTCTTCCTCGTCGCCCTGCTGCTCAAGCGCTACGGCGCCCCGGTGCAGCAGTTCATCGAGAAGCGGCTGGACCTGTTCGCCTGGGCCTTTCTCGGCCTGATCGTGCTGGGTTTCGTCGCCGTCGCGGTGCTCTGATCGGGGCCGGTTTCTTTTCGCGCTTGCGCCAGCTTGCACCTGCGCTCGCGACTCGCTAGATACAGCCCCCAATCCGACAGCGTGGTGGGTAGCACCGGTTCCTCCAGAGAGGACCGGGCAGCGGACCCGTGCCCCGCAGCCGGCGAACTTTGAAGCGAGGATGCCCCAGTGGCGAAGACCAGTCCGACCGAATTCGTGAAGCAGGTGCAGACCGAGGCGCGCAAGATCGTGTGGCCGTCGAGCCGCGAAACGATCATGACCGGCGTGATGGTGATGATCATGACCACGCTGCTCGGCGTGTTCTTCCTGGGCATCGACTCGATCTTCGATTTCATCGTCAATTCGCTGCTGCGCCTCGCGCAGTAAGCCGCACCGCAGAACACCAAAGGGAAAACGAACGCATGGCGCGCTGGTACATCATCCACGCCTATTCGGGCTTCGAGGGCAAGGTTCGCGACCAGATCCTGGCCGACGCGACCCGCATGGGCCTCGAGCAGCTGGTCGAGGCCGTCGAGGTTCCGACCGAGACCGTCACCGAGGTCCGCCGCGGCAAGAAGATCCAGTCCGAGCGGAAGTTCTTCCCGGGCTATGTCCTCGCCAAGCTCGAGATGAACGACGACGTCTATCACCTCGTGAAGAACACGCCGAAGGTGACGGGCTTCCTCGGCTCGTCGGGCAAGCCCCAGCCGATCAGCGAGGCCGAGGCCGCGCGCATCCTCAACACCAAGGACGAGGCGGCCACCGCAGCGCCCAAGGCGAAGGTCAAGGTCGACTACGACATCGGCGACACCGTCAAGGTCATCAGCGGCAACTTCGCGACCTTCTCGGGCGTGGTCGAGGAGCTCGACTACGACAAGAGCCGCGTGAAGGTCTCGATCTCGATCTTCGGCCGCGCGACGCCGCTGGAGCTGGGCTTCGAGGACGTCGAGCGCATCAAGTAAGAGACGCGCGACAAGCGAATCCGAAGGGCCGGGGCGGAAACGCTCCGGCCTTTTCCGTTCGGGGCTAGGCGCCCAGCACCTTGCCCATCCGTACCAGCGGCACCATCACGCCTTCGATCGGGCCGGCCGATACCTGCTCGATCGGCGCATAGCCGCAGGCGCGGTAGAGCGGCACGCCGGAGAGCGTCGCCATCATCTCGGCGCGGCGGAAGCCGTGATCGGCGGCGGCCCGCTCGCACAGCGCGAGGATCATCCGCCCTACCCCCCGCCGCACGAAGCCGGGATCGGTGTACATGGCGCGGATCCGCGCGGCGTCCGTCGCCGGGTCGAGCGGGGCCGGCTCGCGCTCGATCACGCTGTCGTCGCCGCCGAACAGCGTCGCCCGCCAGCTCCAGCCGCCACAACCCGCGATTTCGCCGTCGCGCTCGACCAGGAAATAGGTGCCGTCGCGAACGAGCTGGCTGTCGAGGCCCATCACCTTGTGGCTGGCACGGACCTGCTCGGGGGTAAGGAAATCCTGCTGCAGCGCCTCGATCGCGCGGCCCATCAGCGCATGCAATGCGGGCAGGTCCTCGATGCGGGCGATGCGATGCGTCAGTTCAGCCATGGGACGGCGATAGCGGCCGGCGCGTACAGGGTTCAAGCACTACGAAAGGGACCCCGGAGGCGGATGCCCCCGGGGAAGTCAGAGGGCACCATGCGTCAGTATTTGATGCGCAGCCGGGCGTAGTAGAAGCCACCATTGAAGCCGAAGGGGCCGCCGTTGCGCGGATAGACCTGGCCGTCGGACGTGCCGCCGGTGATCGGGTAGATGGGCACCGATGCCGCAGTCAGCCGGTCCGGGCGCTCATCGGTGAAGTTCTGCGCGCCGATGGTGATCGTGTAGTGCTCGGCGAAGGTGTAGCTGACGTCGAGATCGGTGACGAACTTGTCGCCGAAGGTCTGGCCCGGGCCATAGTCCTGGGCGCTCTTCCAGCTGCCGTAATAATTCTCGCGCACGTTGAAGCTCAGCCCGTCGAGCGACCAGCTGGCGACGAACACCACGCGGTGGTTGGGTGCGAGATGCTCGGCGTCGATGATCTGGTTCGGGCCGATCACCTTGGGATTGTACTTGGTGATCTCGCTTTTGTTGTAGTTGTAGGCGAGCGAGAAATTGAGCTCCGCCTCGCTGAGCACGGTCTTCCAGGTGCCGACCACGTCGATGCCGCGGGTGCGGGTGTCGAAGCCGTTGGTGAAGAAGTTGACCTGGCCGCCCACGCCCACCGCGATCAGCGATGGCTGCGCCGCCACGTCGGCCGCGGTGACGGTGTAGTTCTGGGTGATGCCGATCCGGTTCTTCACGTCGATCTGATAGGCATCGACGGTGAACGACAAGTCCTTGTCCGGCGTCAGGATGAAACCCACGCCGTAGTTGGTCGACTTCTCCGGATCGAGCGTCGTCGCGCCATAATATTGGGCGATCGCGGTGTTCACCGGATAGGTGCCGACCTGCACCGCGGTACCCGCGACGAACGAGGTGGTGATGATCGCATCGTTCGACTGGCCTGGCGACGGCGCGTGGAAGCCGGTGCCGATGCTGCCGCGCACCGAGAAGGCATCGGCGAACTTGTAGATGCCGTTGATCTTCCACACCCAGGCATCGCCGAACGTGTCGTAATGCTCGTAGCGGCCGGCGGCGCCGACGCTCAGCGCGTCGGTGATGTCGGTCTCGAGATCGATATAGGCGCCATAGCTTTTCTGGCTGAACCGTCCGGCCGCCGCCGGGCTGGTGCCGGCATAGCCGCTCGCGCCGACGCCCTGGGCGTTGCTGGTGCCGGTGAAGGTATACACGCCGGGCGCGGTCTGGGTGTAGAGCCGCTGCGCCACCGCATAGGGACCGGCGCCATAGGACTGCACGTCGCCGGCGGTCTGCTCATAGGTCTCCTTGCGGAATTCGCCGCCGGCGGAGAAGGTCAGCGGGCTCGCCAGGCCGATATCCACCGGATAGCTGAAGTCCGCGTTGAGATTGGCCTCCTCCTGGATCAGCTTGCCGAAGGCGAAGCTGGTCTGGGTCCTGGGGCCGTAGGAGGCGTTGAGCGAGCTGTACATCGACAGGGTCAGCGTGTTGCGGGCCCAGGAGCCGGACAGGTCATAGCGGAAGCCGCTCTCGGTCTCGCCCTTGTAGCCGAGCGTGCCGTAGATCTCCTCGGTCTCGCCGACGAAGCGCGGGGTGAAACCGGCCGGATAGAGCTGGCTGAACCGGAAGACATTGCTGTCGACCACGAAGCTGCCCGCCGGGCAGGTCGCGTTGCCGGTGGGGCATGGCGTAAGGTAGAAAGTGTTGTTGAACAGCGCGTTGGCGCCCTGGGTGCGGACCACGCCGGCGGAATCGACGGCGGTGCTGGTAACCGAGGGGCGGTAGTTGAAACTCTGGTTTGCGTGGATCTTTGCAAAGTTGGCGAAGAAGTAGAGCTTGCTCTCATCGGTCACGTTCAGCGCCGAATTGAGCAAGAGCTTGTAACCATGGGATGGCGAGGTGCCCCAGATCTGCGCGGGCAGCGGATAGTTGGGCAATTGCGACGCCAGTGAAGGGAAGTTGATCGCAAAGTTTGCGGCGGATGGCCGGGTGACGCCGCGGCTGGTCTGCGCATCGTCGTCATATTCGCCGGTCAGGTTGATGAAACCGATTGCCCCGGCAAGGCCGATATTGCCGGCGATCTGGTAACTCTCTCCATCGCCTGCATAATATTGGCCGGCCCGCGCCACGACCTCGAAGCCGCTTCCCTCCTTCAGGCCATAGTTGAGCACGCCAGCAATCGCGTCTGAACCATATTGCGCCGTCGCACCCTCGCGCAGCACCTGGAGGTTGCTGATCGCCAGCGACGGGATGGCGGAGATGTCCGGCCCCTGCGAGCCGCGCCCGAGGCCGGTGTCGCTGCCGGCATAGACCTGGACCAGCGCCGAGCGATTGTAGCGCTTGCCGTTGAGCATCACGAGTACCTGGTCGCCCGGCAGGCCGCGCAGTGACGGCGAGCGCACGAAGGTGGACGCGTCCGAAATCGAGTTCTGGCCGGCATAGAAGGACGGCACGACGTTCTTCACCGCATCGATCATGTTCGCGGCGGGCTGTGCGGTAAGCTCGGCGGCACTGATCACGTCTACCGGAGACGCGGAGGTTGTGAGCGTGCGATCGGTACGTCGCGTGCCGATGACGACGATCTCGCCGGCCGGCTCGGACGTAGTTGTCGCTTCCTGAGCCGCCGCGACATCAGTCAACAGCAGCGATGTTACAATGGCGGAAGACGCAAACAGGATACGCCGACGAACTGATGAACAGGTAACGCCCATTGGATGCCCCCTCGATTGCGATGTTGAATCGCCTTTCGAGGCACCCCGTCCTGAAACAAAAGCTACGTGAAACAGCAATATTGTCAATCAGTCATGAAACAAGCCTGTAACAATGACTTCCCGACGGTTTTTCTTGAAATTCCGTAGCGGAAGGTTCGCGGCGGATTCACTGCGGCGCCCCGCGGCGAGGCATCCCTGCCCGTTCCATATCGTGGCAGACACGAAGCGAAGCACCGGGCGATTCCCCGCCCCGCACGAAAAAGGCCGGAGCAATGCCGCCCCGGCCTTTGGGTTCCTGGGACAAGCGGGCGATCAGGCTTCCCTGCCGCCCCATTCGCGGTTGAGCCCCAGCGCCGCCAGCGTGCAGGCGGCACCCGAGAGGAGGTAGGCACCGACCGAGAGCAGCCCGAAATTGCTGGCGAGCAGCAGCGCCGCCAGCGGGGCGAAGCCGGCGCCGATGAACCAGGACGCGGTGGCGGTGGTGCCCGCGCCGGTATAGCGGCGCCTGGCGGAGAAGCTGCTGTTCACCGCGCCCGAGGACTGGCCGAACGACAGGCCGAGCAGGACGAAGCCCAGGATCATGTAGGTCCATTCGCCGGCCGACCCGGTGCCGAGCAGCTGCGGAGCGAAGCCGCTATAGGCGGCGATGAAGGCGGCCGAGACGCCAAGCAGCGTCCGGCGGCCGATCCGATCGGCGATATAGCCCGCGAGCACCATGGCGAGCATGCCGAATACGGCACCGACCAGCTCGATCACCAGGAAGTGCACCGGCGGCTCGCCCTTCAGCACCACCCAGGAAAGCGGGAAGACGGTGACGAGGTGGAACAGCGCGAAGCTGGCGAGCGGCGCGAAGGCACCGAGGATCACGGTGCGCCCCTCCTCGCGGAACAACTCGCCCACCGGGGTCGGCTGCAGCTCCTGGCTCTCGTAGAGCCGCTCGAACTCCGGCGTGGAGATCAGGCGCAGCCGGGCGAACAGCGCGACGACGTTGATCACGAAGGCGACGAAGAAGGGATAGCGCCAGCCCCAGTCGAGGAAGTCGGCCGGGCTGAGCGCCGTGAGCAGGAAGGCGAAGACGGCGGCGGCCACGAACAGGCCGATCGGCGCCCCGAGCTGCGGGATCATCGCGTAGAAACCGCGCTTCTCCTGCGGCGCGTTGAGCGAGAGCAGGGCGGGCAGCCCGTCCCAGGTGCCGCCCTGGGCAAAGCCCTGACCGAGGCGGAACAGCGCGAGCAGCGCCACCGCCACGCCTCCCGCCTGGGCATAGCCGGGCAGGAAGGCCATCGCCGCGGTCGATCCGCCGAGCAGGAACATCGCGATGGTCAGCTTCACCCCGCGCCCGTGCGTGCGATCGAGCCAGATGAAGAGCAGCGCCCCGAACGGCCGCGCGACAAAGGCGAGCGCGAACACCGCGAAGGAATAGAGCGTGCCGGTCAGCGCATCGGCGAACGAGAAGATCACCGCCGGGAAGACGAGCACCGAAGCGATCGCATAGACGAAGAAATCGAAGAATTCGGAGGCGCGGCCGATGATCACGCCCACCGCGATATCGGCGGGGCGCACCGCATGGTCGCGCGCATCGATAAGGCGGGCATCGCGTTCGAGCGTGCCCGAATTCGTCGTGCTCGGCGTGGCCATCATCCCCATTTCGTCCTTCCTGAGTGCGGGCGCACCCTAGCCGAGCGGCATTCGCAGCCCTTTGACTCGGATCAAAGGCAGACCCGCAACGTCCGGTTAGCCGGGATGCATGCGGATACCAGGATCCAGACCAGCTCGCCGGGCTCTCGCCAGCCTGCCCCTACTCACCTTGCCCCTGCTCCTCGGCAGTTGCGGCGACATGGTCGTCATGAACCCGACCGGCGACATCGCGGTGCAGCAGCGCAACCTGATCCTGTTCTCGACAGGCGTCATGCTGCTGATCATCGTGCCGGTGCTGGCGCTGACGATCTGGTTCGCCTGGAAGTATCGCCGCAGCAACCCGAACAAGACCTATGATCCGAACTTCGACCACTCGACCACGCTCGAGCTGGTGATCTGGACCTGCCCGCTGCTCATCATCATCGCGCTGAGCGCGGTGACCTGGACGAGCACCCATCTGCTCGATCCCTTCCGCCCGCTGGAACGGATCGCGCCGGGCAAGCCGGTACCGGCCGGCACCAGGCCGCTGGAGGTCCAGGCGATCGGCATGGATTGGAAGTGGCTGTTCATCTATCCCGACCTGGGGATCGCTACGGTCAACGAGCTGGCGCTGCCGGTGGACCAGCCGGTGCATTTCTCGATCACCTCGACAGACCAGTTCAACACCTTCTTCGCGCCCACCCTGGCGGGAATGATCTACGCGATGCCGACGATGAAGTCGGAGCTGCACGCGGTGCTCAACAAGGCCGGCGACAGCTGGGGCTATTCGGGCAACTATACCGGCGCCGGCTATTCGGACATGCGCTTCAAGCTGCGCGGCATCGACAAGGCCGGGTTCGAGAAATGGGTCGCCGAGGCCAAGGCCAGCGGCAAGGCGCTGGACACCGCCACTTACCTCACGCTCGCCAGGCCGAGCGCCAAGGTGCCGGTGATGCGCTTCTCGGCGCCGATGCCGGGCCTGTTCGATAAGATCGTCAACCAGTGCGTCGCCCCCGGCACGCCCTGCATGGTCGATGTGATGCGCAGCGACATGATGCGCGCCGCCGGCAAGCCGCACGATCCGGACCATGACCCGGCCAAGGCACCCGCCGCCCATACGCCGCCGGCGGGCACGCACCAGGATGCGCCGAAGCATCCGGGCATGTCCGCCCTCGCCCCCTTCCGCATGCCCGGCGCCGCGCGCGTCGCCCAGGCCTGAGCCAACGGAACCGCCATGACAGACCATTTGCTAAAGACGGTGTTCGGACGCCTGTCCCTGGAGTCCTTGCCCTTCCTGCACGAGCCGATCCTGCTCGGCACCTTCATCGTCGTCGCGCTGCTGGGCCTCGGCCTGCTCGGCGTGGTGACGAAGTACAAGCTCTGGGGCTATCTCTGGAAGGAGTGGTTCACCAGCGTCGATCACAAGAAGATCGGCATCATGTACATCATCCTGGCCATCGTGATGCTGCTGCGCGGCTTCTCCGATGCGCTGATGATGCGCGCCCAGCAGGCGATCGCCTTCGGGAGCAATCCCGGCTACCTGCCGCCCGAACATTATGACCAGATCTTCACCGCGCACGGGACGATCATGATCTTCTTCGTGGCGATCCCGCTAGTGGTGGGCATCGTCAACTTCGTGATGCCGCTGCAGATCGGCGCGCGCGACGTGGCCTTCCCGTTCCTCAACAACCTCAGCTTCTGGCTGACGGTCGCGGGCGCGCTGCTGACCATGGTCTCGCTGTTCGTCGGCGAGTTCGCGCGGACCGGCTGGCTGTCCTACGCCCCGCTCGCCGGGCTGCAGTACAGCCCGGATACCGGCGTGGACTATTATCTCTGGTCCCTGCAGATAGCCGGCGTCGGCACCACCCTGTCGGCGATCAACATGGTCGCCACCGTCATCAAGATGCGTGCCCCCGGCATGACGATGATGAAGATGCCGGTGTTCACCTGGACCGCCTTCTGCTCGAACATCCTCGCCATCGCCATCTTCCCCGCGCTGACCGCCGCCTTCTTCCTGCTGATGCTCGATCGCTATGCGGGCACGCATTTCTTCACCAACGAGCTCGGCGGCGCGCCGATGATGTACTGGAACATGGTGTGGATCTGGGGTCACCCCGAGGTCTATGTCCTCGTGCTCCCGGCCTTCGGCATCTATTCCGAGATCACCTCCACCTTCACCGGCAAGAAGCTCTTCGGCTATTCGTCGATGGTCTACGCCACGGTGGTCATCACCATCCTCAGCTACCTCGTCTGGCTGCACCACTTCTTCACCATGGGTGCCGGCCCGACGGTCAACAGCTTCTTCGGCATCGCCACCATGGTGATCTCGATCCCGACGGGCGCGAAGATCTTCAACTGGCTGTTCACGATGTACCGCGGCAACATTCGCTTCGAGCTGCCGATGATGTGGGTGGTCGCCTTCATGCTCACCTTCACGGTGGGCGGCATGACCGGCGTCCTCCTCGCCATCCCGCCGGCCGACTTCGTGCTGCACAACTCGCTGTTCCTGGTCGCCCATTTCCACAACACGATCATCGGCGGCGTGGTGTTCGGCCTGTTCGCGGCGATGGTCTACTGGTTCCCCAAGGCCTTCGGCTTCAAGCTCGACGAGTTCTGGGGCAAGGTCGCCTTCTGGGGCTGGGTCGCCGGCTACTGGATCGCCTGGACGCCGATCTACATCGTCGGCCTGATGGGCACCACGCGCCGCGTGAACCATTTCGACGACCCCAGCTTCCAGCCCTATTTCATCATCGCCGCGATCGGCGCCGTGATCATCCTGATCGGCATCCTCGGCTTCGTGATGAGCATCCTGGTCGGCTGGCTGAAGCGCGACCAGCTCAAGGACGCGACCGGCGATCCCTGGGACGGCCGCACGCTGGAATGGTCGACCTCCTCGCCGCCCCCGGCCTACAACTTCGCGTTCACCCCGGTCATCCACGACCTGGACGCCTGGTACGACATGAAGAGCCGCGGGTACGAACGCCCGACCACCGGCTTCCGGGCGATCCACATGCCCAGGAACACCGGCGCGGGCTTCATCCTCTCCGCCCTGGCGCTGGTGATGGGCTTCGCGATGGTCTGGTACATCTGGTGGCTCGCCGCGCTCAGCTTCGCCGGCCTGTTCGCGGTCGCCGTGGGCCACACGTTCAACTTCAAGCGCGACTATTACATCCCCGCCGAGGAAGTCGCCGCAACCGAGGACAAGCGCACCATGCAGCTTGCGCAGGGGGCCTGACATGACCGACCACGCAATCGACCCCCAGGCCGCTCCGGTCTGGCACCTCACCGAGGAAGAGGAGCATCACGACCATTCGGGCGGCAGCCCGACGGTCCTGGGCTTCTGGATCTACCTGATGAGCGACGCGCTCATCTTCGCCTCGCTCTTCGCGATGTTCGGAGTGGTGGCGAGCGCCTATGCCGGCGGCCCGGTGCCGCGTGAGATCTTCGACCTCAAGCTGGTCGCGATCAACACCGGCCTGCTGCTCGCCTCGTCGATCACCTTTGGGGAAGCTATGCCGCACATGGAAGGCGGCCGGGTCGGCCCCGTCCGCTTCTGGCTGGCGCTTACCGGCCTGCTCGGCGCGGGCTTCGTCGCCATCGAGCTCTATGAGTTCGCGCACCTGATCGCCGAGAATGCCGGACCGGATCGCAGTGCCTTCCTCTCGGCCTTCTTCACCCTGGTCGGCACCCACGGCGCGCACGTGACGATCGGCCTGGTGTGGATCGTCACCATGCTGATCCAGCTCGGCCAGCACGGCCTCAACCCCGCGACCAGGCGGCGCCTGATCTGCCTGTCGATGTTCTGGCACTTCCTGGACATCATCTGGATCGGCGTCTTCACCTTCGTCTATCTGTATGGAGTGATCCGTTGAGCACCCCGCACGAAACGCCCGGCACCCACGGGCACGGCAATGGCCACCGCATCGGCTCGCTGCTCGCCATCGTCCTGACGGTGATCCCGTTCTGGCTGGTGATGAGCGGATCCCCCCTTTCCCCGGCCTGGACCGCGGCGGTGATCTTCGCCTTCGCGATCGTCCAGATCATCGTGCACGTCGCCTTCTTCCTGCACCTCGACACGCGGTCCGAGGGCGGATGGACGCTGCTCGCCTTCCTGTTCACGGCAGTGATCGTGATCCTCACCATCGGCGGTTCGATCTGGGTGATGTACCACCTGAACCTGAACATGATGCCGATGCCGGATATGGGCGCCGGTCACTAGGGAGACCGGCGCCCTGCGGGGGATCGGCCAACTAGGCAGGGCCGATCCCCCTATTCCCCTCCTCAGATCGAGATCTCGGTCCACTCGATCGTCGAGCCGCCGCCATTGTTCGTCTGGTTGCTGCTCGTGTTGTAGGCGCCCATCTTCGGGTAGAAATAGCGCCCGCTCTTGAGGCTGCCGTCATAGACGGTGCCGGCCTTGTCGCCGTCCGGATTCGATTTTTTGCAGACCACGCCGTTGATCCGGTATTCCGGGCTCTGGCCGGTGCTCACCGACACGCTGACATCGTAGGAGCTGCCGATCACCACGGTCGGCGCGCCGCTGCACAGCTGGCCACCCTGCACCACGTAGAACTCGAAATTGCCGCCCGACTTGGGCCGTACCGCGAGCTGGGTGATCGGCTCGGACGGGCCCGAGGTAGCGCCGGCCGCAACGATGTTGAGCACCTGCATCACGCTCACATATTTGCCGCCGCTCACCAGCTTGAACCGTCCGCTCGCCGAGACGCCGGTGGTGCTGGACGTGCCGCGCAGCTCCGCCCTGCCCGGCGTGCTGTCGGTCCGCTGCTGGATGGTGAAGCGCTTGCCGCCGCTGATATTGGTGATGCTGCCGCCCGAATCGGTGTCGGTGGTATAGGCCCAGGCGACGCCGGCGGTGGCGAGGATCAGGCCGGTGGCCGCCAGCAGGGCGGTGCGATTATGCTTGAACATTGCATCTTCTCCAGGCGCCTCCTGGATTGCCCGGCGCTTCTGTGCGAGCTGGTGCCCGTGTCGCCAGTGCCGGCACCCTGCGAATTGTCAGGCCAGTTGGCAAGGCCCGATTGCACCGGCGCGGCGGCGCCATGCGCCTTGCCTTTCCCCCCGGGATGCGCTAGGCGCGCGCCCTTCCAAAGCAACAGCTACGGAAATCCGCGGGAGGCCGTGTTCGCACGGCCGCTTAACCGCTCGACTTGATCAGGGCCCCGAGCTTCGCGCGAAGGGCCCGCGAAAGAGAGTGACATGGCAAAGAAGATTACCGGCTATATCAAGCTGCAGGTGCCTGCGGGCGCCGCCAACCCCTCGCCGCCGATCGGCCCTGCCCTGGGTCAGCGCGGCGTGAACATCATGGAATTCTGCAAGGCGTTCAACGCCCAGACCGGCGACATGGAGAAGGGCACGCCCCTCCCCACCGTCATCACCGTCTATGCGGACCGCTCGTTCTCGTTCGAGACCAAGACCCCGCCGGCGACCTATCTGATCAAGAAGGCCGCGAACCTGAAGTCGGGCTCGAAGGAGCCGGGCAAGGTTTCGGCAGGAAAGATCGCTCGCGCCGAGCTGACCAAGATCGCCGAGATCAAGATGAAGGATCTCAACGCTAACGATATCGAGGCGGCCACCCGCATCATCGAGGGCTCGGCCCGCGCGATGGGCCTCCAGGTTGTGGAGGGCTAAGGACATGGCAAAGCTGACCAAGAAGCAGAAGGCGTGGACCGTCGACAGCGAGAAGCTGCACGGCGTGGACGAAGCGATCGCGATCGTGAAGGCCAATGCCACCGCCAAGTTCGACGAGTCGATCGAAGTCGCGCTGAACCTGGGCGTCGATCCGCGTCACGCCGACCAGATGGTCCGCGGCGTGGTGACCCTGCCCAAGGGCACCGGCAAGACCGTGCGCGTCGGCGTGTTCGCCAAGGGCGCGAAGGCTGACGAGGCCCGCGAAGCTGGTGCGGACGTCGTTGGCGCCGAGGACCTGCTCGAGATCGTCCAGGGCGGCAAGATCGAGTTCGATCGCTGCATCGCGACCCCGGATATGATGGGCCTGGTCGGTCGTCTCGGCAAGGTTCTGGGCCCGAAGGGCCTGATGCCGAACCCGAAGCTCGGCACCGTGACCATGAACGTCGCCGAGGCCGTCAAGGCTGCCAAGGGCGGTCAGGTCGAGTACCGCGTCGAGAAGGCCGGCATCATCCACTCGGGCATCGGCAAGGCGTCGTTCCCGGCGGAAGACCTGCGCGCGAACTTCGACGCGCTGGTCGACGCAGTGGTCAAGGCCAAGCCGTCGGGCGCCAAGGGCAAGTACCTGCGCAAGGTCGCCCTGAGCTCGTCGATGGGCCCGGGCGTGAAGGTCGACGTCGCCGAAGTCGCGGCCGTCTGATCTCAGCGCACCGCTGAAACAAAAAGGGGCTGGGAAGAGCGATCTTCCCGGCCCTTTTTGCGTCCGCACGCCCTGGCACGGCATCTCGATATCCGGGCGTCCGCGAGTTCGGCAACTGTGCCTCGGCCTTCGCCGGGGAACCGAGAGATACGCGGGAGCACCCGCCAGGCCGCGCGCCCAGACAGAAAAAGGGCCGGGACATCGCCCCGGCCCTCTTCGCCCCACAAAGCACCGGATGGTTCAGGCCACCGCTTCGCCCGGCAACGCCGTTTCCGCCTTCCAGGTACCGCGCACGCGCCGTGCCCAGTCATCGACCCGGCGGATCGCCTCCTCGGTGAGCGTCACGATGCCCGCCCGATTGTCCATCGGATTGGGCGAGCGAACGACCAGCCCGGCGCTCTCGAGCAGGGCAAGGTGGCGGATCGCCGTGGTCTGGGGCGCACCGCTGCCGATACAGGCACTGCTCACCGATACCGGGCGCCCCTTGGCGGCCGCCAGGTAGAGATCGAGCAATATGTCCCAGGTCGGCTCGCGGAACTGCCCGGCGATCGGCCCAAAGGCGTCGTCGCGCAGCCGGCGGGCACGATAGATGCCCTCCACCAGGTCCGCTGCCTTGCCGGTGAACCCGACACCGCCCGCTGCCGCCTTGCTGGGCACCGCAGGGCGCTCGTGCAGGCGATACAGGGCATTGTCCGCCTCAGCCATGATAGGCCTCCCCGGTCAGGACCAGGCGGGATCCGCTCCATAGAGCTTCAGCCGCTGGCGATGCCGCACCGCGCCGATCGCGATCAGCAACGGGCTGGGATAGCTCCACGCCGCGTTCGCCACGGCATAGGACCATGGCATCAGCGAAGGCGAAAGGATCAGCAGATGCGTGATCACCGTGTTGAGCTTCACCGCGGCGAGCCACATCGGCCAGTAACGCTGCGCCTTCAGCGCCAGCACGGTCATCGCCAGGAACAGGCACGTATCGACCGTGAGCATGCCCATCTCGAGTTGGAAGAAGCGATGCGCGCCGGTGGAGGGCGTGAAGGCCGAGGCCGCGACGGCGGAGACCAGGATCCCGACGGCCGCACGTTCCGGCGTGCCGCCCCGCGCGAGCGCGTAGAGGCAGCAGCTTACCAGCAGGGCGAGATAGAGGAACTTGCTCATGCGACATGATCGCACCAGTGAAGCTGGCCCAAGTCAACGCCTCCATCACGCTGCAGCCGCGATTTTGATGATCGCCGGCTCGATTGCTTCGTGCCCGGGCGTTTCATAGATGTCGCCCTCGCCGATTACCTGGTGGCGAATGCCGACGCTGCGCAGCTCGCCATGCGCCTTCTTGATGTCGGAAAGCGCACCGAAGACCTTGGCGGTGGCGGCACCGACATAGTCGACGGCATCCTGCGCCTCGAGCGGGTGGAAAGTACCGTCGGCCCGCGCAGTGAGCACGGCAGTGCCCATGGCGAGAACCTTGAGCGCAGCCTGGTTCACCGCGAGTTCCGCAGGCTGGAGCGAACGGGCGATGCGCACAGAAGCGATCTTCTTTGCAGAAGGCATGAGTCCTCCTTCGCGCAGCCACAATGCTGCGACGTGGTTGATGGTCCGGCTTTGGAAGAGACCTAGTTCAGCTGGTAATGCGCCAGAGCGCGCCCAGCCCATTGAGGAAGTTGGCCACCGCGATCAGCATCAGGATCGAGAGACCGAATATCCACATCAGGCGGTTGAGCGGGTCCAGATCATTGGTTTGCCTCCCTTGCCTCAGAAACGGAACCCGAAAGCGCGGTTCGGCTTCGGACCGTTTCGGTGGCAATGGAACTCCCGAATGCACCGTTTCGGCAAGGTCCACCGGCTCGGCCCCCAAATTTTGGGGGGGTGTTTCCGGGGGCTGCAGAGAGGCATCCTCGTGCGCGGTGAGTATGCGCGCGGCCTCGCGCCGGCTGGATACGCCGAGCGTGCGGGCTGCTTCCTTCAGGTACCCATCGACCGTGAGCGGCGACAGGCCAAGCGCGAGGGCGATTTCCTTGGACGACATGCCGCGCGCGACAAGCCGCAGGCAGTCACGTTCACGTGCAGTGAGTTGCTCGATCGTCCCGGTCACCATCGCTGCCAGCTTTTAGCCATCGCGCGTGGAAATCCAACCGAGTTGGTGTGAAAGAGTGTGAGTTTCCGCGCAAAATCGCGTTGGGAAAAACGGATCGCATGCAAATGGGAATCCAGCCGAAACGGCCTTCCTCCTCCCGCTAGAAACACCTGCGTATCCGGGCCTGGCCGAACCGCCATCGTGCGCTTCCTTCCCCCCGACGTAACGCGCATAGTAACGCACTAACGATATAGCGGGAGAGGCGATATGCGGGGCATGCGCGCGATTTTGGCACTGGGCCTGATCGGCACGGCTGGAAATGCCGTGGCACAGGAGGCGAATCCGCCCGGCCAGGATGCCGCGATCGTGGTGCAGGGCCAGCGCGACCGCCCGAGCAACTGGCGCCAGGCCGAGACCGATCACGTCGTGGTGATCAGCGACGGCGGCGAGAAGGAGCTGACCCGGATCGCCCATAATCTGGAGCGACTCCATTTCCTGCTTTCGGTTCTGCTCAACCGAATCGACCGGCCGGACAACACCCGCAAGCTGCGCATCACCCTGGTCGGCAACGGCGCCGAGTTCGATGCGATGGACCTGGCGAACCTGCGCTATTCGCCCGGCCCCTATGCCCGCGCCTTCCCCGAGCCGGCCTATTATGATCCGCGCGAGGACGGTGCGGTGTTCGCCGCGAGTCGCTTCGACCAGAAGGCAGTGCTCGAGCCCGGCCAGTCGCTCGCCAATATCCTTCCCGACCTGGTCCGCGCGACGACACCGGCGGCCGATCCCGCCGCCGGGGCATCGGGCGAGAACCCCGGCACGGCGGCCGCGCTCGCCGCCGGCCAGGCCGGATCGATCGCACGATTCGGACGGGAGGACCCGCTCGCCCTTTCGGTGAACGAGCTGGCGGTGCCGATCTCGGCGGAGGGCCGCATCTATGCCGGCTATGCGCGCCATTTCCTGGTCACCTATTTCCCGCATGCCTATCCCCGCTGGTATGTTGACGGCTTTGGCGAGCTGTTCGCGACGATGGCAGCCGAGGGTGATGCGAAGATCGAATATGGCCGCGCGCCGGACGGGCTGCGCAAGGTGCTCGATCGCTATGCCCGCACGCCGATCGCGGATGTCCTGACCGGCCGCTATCTGAGCGACCGCAAGGCTGCCGAGCGATGGACCCCGCTCCACGCCTGGGCGCTCACGCACATGCTGTTCTTCTCGAACACCCGCCGGGGCCAGCTCCACGCCTATCTCGCATCGATTGCCGCGGGCGAGTCGATGGCGCGCGCGGCGGCGGCATTCGGCGACCTCGGCAAGCTGCAGGCCGAACTTGCCGCCTATGACAATGGCAAGCTGCCGTTCGAGCAGATGTCCTACCCCGCCGATCGCGCCGGCGAGCCGATCGTGCGGCGGCTGACCGAAGGCGAGGCGGCCTTTGTGAAAGGACGGCTCGAGCTCGGCTCGCGGGTCGAGCTGCCGCCCGCTTCCACGGACCCGAAGCTGGACAAGGCGCGGCGGGACGCGATCGCGCACCGCGACGACTGGTTGCGCAGCCTGCGCCGCGACGCCGCCCGCTATCCGGCGAACCTCGACGCGCAGCTGCTGCTTGCCGAAGCCGAATGCCGCAGCGGCAACGGCACCGAATGCGCCACCGCCGCCGGCAAGGCGCTGGCGATCGCCCCCGGCAACGGCGACGCGCTTGCCTGGCGGGGCGTAGCCCAGACGCGGATCGCGCTGGCGGCGCCGGCGGCGGACAGGCAGGCGATGCTGAAGAGCGCCCGTGTCACCATCGCCCGCGCCAATCGCGCCGACAGCGAGAACCCGCTGCCGCTGCTCGCTTATTATCGCAGCTTCGCCGATGCGGGCGAAGCCGTGCCCGATGTCGCGATCGAGGGGCTGATGAAGGCCGCGGACACCGTTCCCGCCGCCCCTGCCCCGCGATTGCTGCTCGGCGAGGCACTCGCCGCGCGGGGCAGCACCGTTGCGGCGCGCGGCGCGCTGCTGCCGGTGGCCAACGGCCCCTATGGCTCGCCCGAGGCGCTTCCCGCCCGCGCGCTGCTCGCCACGCTGAAATAGAAAAGGGCCGGAGGCGATGCGCCCCCGGCCCTTCCTTTTCAGCCGATCCGAGGATCAGAACTGCGACGAATAGGTCAGGAACCACTGGCGCGGCGCAATCGGATACGCCGAGTAGCTGTTGGTCGCCGAACCCACCGAGATCGTTGACCAGCCCTTGATGTCGCCCAGGTTGGTGACGTTCAGGCTGAGCTTCGCCTTCTTCATCCCGACCATGTCGGCCGGCAGGTCGACACCGACGCTGAGCGAGGTGAGGAAATAGGAGCCGATGCTCGCGTCGTTCGAATAGGTGGCGTAGCGGCGGCCGACATAGTCGCCCACCAGCTGCGCCTCGATCGGGCCGACATTGAGCGTCGCGACGCTCTTGTTCATCCACTTCGGCGTGCCCGGCAGCTGCTTGCCGCAAGTCGGTACGACGCCGCCCACCACCAGATAGCCGCCGATGCAGCTGCTGGTCGCGCCACCGATGCCGGTCGCGGTCGAGCTATAGTCGCTCTGGTACTTGGACAGGTTGTACGACGTGGCGTTGTAGAACGAGAAGATGCGGCCGAAGCGCAGCGTGAACGCCGCATCGACGCCGTTGGTCTTCACGTCGCCCACGTTCACCAGGATCGAGGTGCCGCCGGCGATCTGGCCGCCCGCGATACCGCCCGGATTGGTCGAGATCGCCAGCAGGCGGTCGCTGAAGTCGACATGATAATAGTTGATCTGCGCCTCGAGGCCGATGCCGCCGCCGAAGTTGCGGTGGGTGCGCAGGCCGGCTTCATAGGTCCAGCTGCTCTCGGGCTTGCCGTCATTGGCGAAGGCGTTGAACGCCGCCTGGCTGCCGGTGAACCACGGGCCGCCGCCACCGGCCAGATATGCCTGATACTGGCGCAGGTTCTTCTGGACGTTGAAATAGACTTGCTCGTGCCCGTTGACGTCATAGGTCGCGCCCACGGCCGGAAGGAACCACTTGAGCGTGTTGATCTTGCCCTCGGGCAGGCCGCCGGTCAGGCCGGAGAGCGAGCCGAGCTTGGGCTGCACCGGATACCAGCCATTGGCCCATTGCGCGCTGGTCTTGAAGCCGAACTGGACGAGCAGCGGCTCGAACACCTGCCAGGTGTCCTGGACGTGGAGCTGCAGTTCGTTGATCCGCGCCTCGCCCTGATACTGGGTGAACAGCGGCTGCATCACCCGGATCGGGCGGATGTACGGGGTGCTGAGTTCCGGGCTGCCGACGGGCACGGCATACCAGCGGCGCCACTGGGTGGTGCTGTTATGCTCGAACCAGCCACCCAGCTCGATCTTGTGATTGCCCAGCTCGACGTTGAGCGAGCTGATCGCGCCGCCGCGATCGATGCGATATTCGGTGGTGCGGGTGATCAGGCCCGAGCCGCCGGTCGCCGCGACCATCGCCGCGCCCACCGCTGCCAGCTGCGCGTCGGTGCGCGCGGTGCAGGCGGCGGGGCGCACGCCGTTGCCGTTGGCGGTGAAGCGACAGTTGGTCGGCAGCGCGGCATAGCCCGCATCGAGATAGGGCTGCGCCGTGGTGATCGACTGGCCGAGCGGGCCGGCGACGACGCCGACACCGTCATTGTGGTGATAATAGATGGTGTTGGTCAGCCGGACATTGTCGGCGATCTTCGCCTCGTACCGCGCATAGGTCAGGTGGTCGGTGCGCTGCGCGTCCGAATAATAGTTGCGGTAGTTGCTGCCCACCGCGGCGGGCGAGTTGCCCAGCGCGTTGATATAGCTGCGATAGCCGCCCAGGTCCGGATAGGAGAAGGGCTTGGTGTAGGGCGTGTAGAGCTGCACCGGGGTGGCGGTGCCGCCGGCCGAGGGCTTGAAGAAGACGGTGGCGTCCTCGTTCGGCTGCTTCATGTCGTTATAGTCGAAGTACAGCGTGAACTTGCCGACCGAATCATCGTGCACATACTTGGCATTGCCCTGCCAGCCGCCCTGCCAGCCGTTGAAATCCCATGCCTTGGCCTTGTGGCGCGTGATCGCGAAATAAGCGGAGTCGGTGCCCGCCTTGCCCAGGCCGGTATCGAGACGCAGGAAGGTGCGCGAGGTGTTGTAGCTGCCCACCGTCTGGTTGGCGGTCACGCCGAAGCTCGGGGTCGGATCGGACGAGAAGGTCTCGATCGTGCCGCCCAGGTTGCTGTTCGACGGGGTCGCGAGATCGCCGGCGCCGGCCGACACGACGACGCGGGCGACGTTCTCGGAGATCACCGCGCGCTGCGGCGACAGGCCATTATAGTTGCCGTAGCTCTGGTCGCCGAGCGGGATGCCGTCCATCGTGTAGCCGAGCTGGTTGCCGGCAAAGCCATGGATGAAGATCTGGGCGTTCTGCTCGTTGTTGCCCCAGGGATCGGCGGTGACATAGAGCACGCCGGGCAGCGTCTGGATCGCCTTGAGCGGCGAGACGCCCGGCAGGATCTTCTGGATCTCGCTGGCCGGGATCGCGGTCGCCGAGCGGGTCTGCTTGGCCGTCACGAGGATCGCCTGGTCGCCGGCATTCTCCGGTGCGCTCGCCTCGTCGGACGGCGCTGCCTGGTCCTGCTGGGCATAGGCCGGGGCGGCCATGGCGGTGAAGGAAAGAGCCGCTGCGCAAACAGTGGCACGAAGAACGTGGCGAGCCGTCATATATCCCCCTGGGAATCGCGGCTTCGTTGCGCCGCAGCATCGGCCCCTAGGCGGGGGATGTGGCAGTCTCGTTCCGGTTGTGAGACACATTGGCGAAACGAATAAGACCGATCCGAGACACGTCGGAGCGCCCGCCGCCGCCGCGATTGACTTATCCACAAATATCGCTATTGGCGCGCCTTCCTCCTTCGGGAGGTGACCGTCCGAGACAGCGAGTGCAGGGATTTTGCCCTGCTTAATCTCTCGCCTAGACGGGGACAGATTTTCACCGGCGGCTCCCTGAGCGGAGCGCGCGGGTCATGCCCAGGGATCTGGGCACGACGATCCTTCCCCTCGGACATTTTGTAACCGGGCATTTCCCGCAAGGGAGTTGCTCATAACGAGGAGACCGGCATGGATCGTTCCCAGAAGGCTGATGCCGTTGCCGAGCTGAACCGCACCTTTGGCGAGGTTGGCGTGGTGGTTGTCACCCGCAACCTCGGGATGACCGTCAAGCAGTCGACGGACCTCCGTAACAAGATGCGTGAGGCCGGCGCGAGCTACAAGGTCTCGAAGAACAAGCTTGCCAAGATCGCTGCCGACGGCACCGATTACGCGGCGATCGCCGACCTGCTTACGGGTCCGACGGCGCTCGCCACCTCGATCGACCCCGTGGCTGCGGCCAAGGTGGCGGTCGAGTTCGCCAAGACGAACGACAAGCTCGAAATCGTCGGCGGCGCAATGGGCACGCAGGTTCTCGACCAGGAAGGCATCAAGGCGCTCGCCTCGCTGCCGTCGCTGGACGAGCTTCGCGGCAAGCTCGTGGGCCTCATCGTTGCTCCGGCAACGAAGCTCGCGACCGTTACCCAGGCACCGGCCGCGCAGCTCGCGCGCGTTTTCGGCGCCTATGCGGCCAAGGACGCCGCATAAGCGGATCTTGCAAGACTTTTTATCCCGAAACACCTGATTTGATTGGAGTTTATCATGGCTGACCTTAACGCGCTTGTTGACCAGCTTTCGGAACTGACCGTCCTCGAGGCCGCTGAGCTCTCGAAGCTTCTCGAAGAGAAGTGGGGCGTCTCGGCCGCCGCTGCCGTCGCCGTTGCCGCCCCGGGTGGCGCTGGCACCGCTGCTCCGGCTGCTGAAGAGAAGACCGAGTTCGACGTGATCCTCACCGGCGACGGTGGCAAGAAGATCAACGTCATCAAGGAAGTCCGCGCCATCACCGGCCTGGGCCTGACCGAAGCCAAGACTCTTGTTGAGTCGGCTCCGAAGGCTGTCAAGGAAGGCGTCAACAAGGACGAAGCCGAGAAGATCAAGAAGCAGCTCGAAGAAGCCGGCGCGACCGTCGAGGTCAAGTAAGCTTCCTAGCTTCTCGCTTTTCAGCGAACCAGATCAGGGCGGTCCGGCAACGGGCCGCCCTTTTCTTTTGCCTGCGCATCACCTCCTCCCCGGCTCGCCTCGAGGTGGAGGGAGCGCCGCGAAAGCGTCCTCCTTCTTCGTCACCCCGGCCCTGCGCCGGGGTCCACCGGGAGGCAAGCGCTGGCCCCACGGCTCGATGCCGCCCCCCGAGGCACGGTGGATCCCGGCACAAGGCCGGGATGACGGTTAATTGGCCAACAGCCCTCCGCCTCCTTGCAATGTAGGATTTCGCCTGCTGGGCTCACCCGGCCGGCCTCAACCCGGCAGCTCTTTGACGCCGTGGGAGAAATAGGATCAGGCGCGCGCAACTATGTTGCGAGATGCGACGCGTTTCCGGGGAAACAGGGAAAATAGGCGCCGCGAAAACCCGCTCTTGGCCTGTACTTTGTGTACTTTCGCGAGTCGGCACCGATCCGTTGTTGGATGGATCAGGCCGCCGCCATCTGCTTCGCAAGATAGCGGTTCGCCGCCAGCTGCCCGGTCGGCGCCGGGCGATCGAGCCAGATCGGGCCGAGCTTGTCGCCCTGCCCCGCCGTGCCCAGGATGAAGTCCGCCCCGAAGCGCCGGATGCTCAGCCCGCTTCGCCAGCGCAGGTCGATCAGCACGATCGGCACGAACATCGGCCGCCCGCCGACATCGACCACGTTCACGCCCGAACGCGGGATCGCGAGGCGTACCGGCATGCGCCCGCCGCCGCCGGCGGGCAGGTCGAAGGGCGGTCCACCCGGCTCGCCCGGCGGGCCGCCATGGAAGCCGGCGATCACTTCGTCCTGCCGGGCATGCGCGCTCATCGCGGCATAGGCGACGCGGATGCTGTCGGCCGCAGCGCCCGTGCCGTTGGCGATCAGCAGCTCGAATTCGACCAGCACTTCATTCTCGCCAAACACGATCCGATGCGGGTTGATACCAAGCTCGAACGGCTCGGTGCCAACCAGCGCAGGTGCTGGAATGGCAGGCTGGGCGGGCGCGGGTACGGGCGCGGGCGTCGCGCGGCCAAGGCCCGGCGGCGGCTGGAGCGGCGGGGCGGCAACGGCCATCGGCTCGGCCTCGTAAGCCTCCGCTTCGTCTTCTTCCCGGCGGCGACGGCCGAGCAGCAACCAGCCGCCCAGCCCAAGCAGCGCCGTGCCCCCGGCACCAGCGGCGGCCCAGAGCCATGGCGAAGACGCGGATGCCGGCTCGGGCACCGGCACGGCGGTCTGCACCGGCTGGGGGGCAGGAATGGGCTGAGCGACCGGGCTCGGCATCGCCGTCGGCGCCGGAGTCGCGGACGGCGTCGGCGAAGCGGCAACCGGCGCAGCCTCGCGCGGCGCCGGGGTCGCGCGGGCGACAGGCGCTGCGCGTTGTGGCTGCGGTTGCGGCGTGGCGGTACGGGCTGCCGGCGTTGGCGTGGGTGTCGGCACCGGCGCGGGTGTCGGGCTGGGTGCCGGCGCGATGCTGAACCGCTCGGGGATCACGCCCGGCAATTGTTGCGGCTGCGGACGGGCGCTTGGCGGCGGGGTGATGATCGGCGCGGAGCCGGAGCCCGGCGCCGGTGCATCCTGGGCATGCGCCAGCGGCGCGGCGATCGATGCCGCGGCCAGGCCACACAGCCAAACAGTTCTGAGCCTCCCAGCGTTCACCATCATTTCCTGGCCCTCCGAAGATGAACCGCGGCTGCACATCGCGCGTCATTCGCCGCATGTCGAGGGCGGATTGTCCCTGCCGTCTCCGTCCCTTACAGCGATGAAACACTGGGGAGACATTGGTGACTGGCGAGCGATCGGGGCCCGGCCCCGGCTATATACCGGCGATCGACGGGCTGCGCGCCATTGCCGTCACTTCGGTGATCCTCTTCCACCTCTGGCCCTGGTCGCTGCCCGGCGGCTTCACCGGCGTGGACATCTTCTTCGTCATCTCGGGCTTCGTGGTGACGGGTTCGCTGGTCGGCCGCGAGTTCACCAGTTTCAGGCAGCTTGCGGCATATTTCTATGCCCGCCGCCTGATGCGGATCATGCCGGCGCTGGTGGTGATGCTGCTGGTCTCGCTGCTGGCGTCGCAATTGTTCATCCCCGACGCCTGGCTGAGCAACAGCCTGTCCCAGGTCGCCCGTTTCGCCTTTTTCGGGCTCAGCAATGTGGTGCTGGCCACCGATACGGACAGCTATTTCGGTCCCCAGGCGGCGTATAATCCCTTTACCCACACCTGGTCGCTGGGCGTGGAAGAGCAGTTCTACCTGTTCTTCCCCTTCATCCTGTGGTGGCACCACCGCCTGCATTCGGGCGCCAAAGCCGTGCGGCTGGTGGCGATCCTCTCCGCCCTGTCGCTGCTGCTCTGCGCGGTGCTGGGCATCTTCGCCCAGAAATTCGCCTTCTACCTGATCTTTCCGCGCTTCTGGGAACTGGGCGCCGGCATGCTGCTCTGCCTGTCCCGCGAGAGGTGGCAGCCCTGGGCGGCAGGCCGGCGCTGGCTCGCGCCATTGGGCATTCTGCTGATCGCGGCGGGCTTCGCGATCCCCGAAGGACCGCTCTTCCCCTTCCCCGGCGCGCTCTTGCCGGTGGCGGGCACGTCGCTGGCGATCATGGCGATCCTGGGCGGCACCGCGCCGCGTGCGCTGGGCGGGCGACCGATGGTGGCGGTGGGACTGCTCTCCTACTCGCTCTATCTCTGGCACTGGCCGGTGTTCGTGCTGTTCCGCTGGACCGTGGGGCTGCACACGCTCAAGCACCAGCTCGCCGCGCTGGTGATCGCGATTGCACTGGCGATCTTCTCCTATTTCCTTGTCGAGAAGCCGCTTCGGATGAGCCCCCTGCTCGTCCGCTGGCCGCGTGGCCGAGTAGTCGCGGTGGCGGTGGCGGGGGTGCTGGTGGCAGCGCTGGGCGGGCAGCTGCTCATCGCCGCGCATAACCGGATCACGCTGAGCGTCACCCGGGATCGCTTCGCCTGGTATGCCGAGCCCGGACGGGCGTTGCCGCTGGATCTTACCGGATGCGTGCCGGTCGATGGTGGGGAGTGGCTTGGCGGGGGTAGAATCGCGACCTGGACTGCCCGGTGCGCGCGGGGGGAGGGATTCACACTGTTCGTCCCAGCCGACTCGCATGGGCTGGCATATTCGCCCGCTTTGCGACGGCTCGCCGCAGAGACGGGCGCGAGCGTTCGGCTCTATTTCAAGCCCGGCTGCCCCTATCTCAAGCTCATCCAGACCCATGCCTCGCGCCCGCGCTGCACGGTCTGGTACGATGCGGTGGAGAAGGAGATCGCCGCCCGCTCGAAACCCGGCGACGTGGTGTTCCTCCCCGGGCTGCGCGTCACCCGCCTCGCCAACCAGTTCGAGAATGACCGCGACCTGATCGGCGCCCGCGAGGATGTGGTGTCTGACGCCGCGCTTGTCGAGGCCCGGGGCATCACCCAGAGGCTCGCCGCCGGCGGCGCCCGGCTGGTGCTCGAAGCGCCCAAGCCGGTCTTCCCCAGCCCCGTCTTCCGCTGCGCCGACTGGTTCAACCGCGCCAACCCGTCGTGCCACGGGCTGACGATCGAACGCGAGCGGATGCTCGAGCGCCGCCGCCACGTGATGCGCGCGATGAGCGCGCTGGTCGCCAGCGAGAAGCCGACGATTCTGTGGGACCCCCTGCCCCTGTTCTGCCCCGGACAGACCTGCGAGGCGCTGCCCGGCGGACGGCCACTGTTCTTCGACGGCGACCATCCGAGCGGGCTGGGCAACGACCTGATCTATGCGGATCTCAAGCGGACGGTGCTGGGGGTTCGGTAAAGACGCGCCCCTCCCTGGAAGGGAGGGGCTGGGGGTGGGTCCCGTCTCGACGGTACGGAGAGGCCTGACGATATGGTTCCGTATCGCCAGGCCTACACTCACCCCTCGATCCCCTCCCTTCCAGGGAGGGGAAGATGTATTACGGCACCGTCACCGTGGTCATCGGGACGTTCGCCAGCTCGGGCTGGGCCTTGAGCTGGGGCACCACGGTCTTGAGGTCGCCGACCACGACCAGGATGAGCTTGCCGAGCGGATAGGAAGCGTTGGCCGAGGCCTGCATCTGCTCCGGGGTCACCGCCAGCACCGCGGGCACATAGCGCTCGGTCCAGTCGCCCGGCAGGCCGAGGATGTCGCGCGTCGCCAAGGTGCCGACCACCGAGCCCGAGGTCGAGTTCGAGATCGCGAACAGCCCGGCCATATAGGTGCGGATGCCCTTGGCTTCCTCGGCCGGGACCGGCTCGGTCTGCATCCGGCGGATCTCCTTGAACACCTCGTGCAGCGAATCGCCGGTATGCTCGGTGGTCACGTCCGCCTGGAAGCCCCAGAGCGCCTGCTCGGGGGTGAACTCGACGTCCGAATAGGGCGAATAGGTATAGCCCTTGTCCTCGCGGATGTTGGTCGTGATCCGCGAGCTGAACGCGCCGCCGAGCAGCGCATTGGTGACGCGCTGGGGAATGTCGGCATCGGTCCCCGCACGGCTGGCGTCGAAGGCGAGGCGCAAGGTTGCCTGCGGCGCACCGGGGCGATCGACCAGCACGATCTTCGGGCCCGGCTGGTGCGGGCTCTGCAGCACCACCGGATCGGGACCGGCCTGCCAGCCGGCGAACGCCTTCTCGATCGCCGCCTTCACCGTCGCCGTGTCGAACCGGCCGGCGACATAGAGCCGCGCGCGCTTCGCGCCGAACTGGCCCGCATGGAAGGCCTTCACCTGGTCGATCGTATAGCCCTGGAGCTGCGCCGCGCTCGGGATGATCCGGCCATAGGGATGGCTGGTGCCGTAGACGGTGCGGCCGAGCGCCACGTCCGCCAGCGTGCCCGGCTGCGACAGCGCGACCGAGAGCTGGCGGCCGAGATTGGCCTTCACCCGGGCGAGCTCGCTCGCCGGCAGCGTCGGGCGGACCGCCACGTCGCTGAGCAGCTGGATCGCATCCGGCGCATATTCGGAGAGCACATTGGTGCTCACCGTGGTCGACTGCATGCCGGCGCTGACGTTGAGCTGGCCGCCCATCCCCGCCGCAGCGGCGGCGAGATCGGAGGCGGTCTTGCCCGCCGCGCCTTCCTTCATCAGCGCGCCGGTGACTTCGGAGAGCCACACCGCATCGCCTTCATTGACCGCACCGGCGCGCACGCGCAGCGACACGACCGTCTTGGGCGCGATGCCATAGGGGATCAGCGTGACCTGAAGCCCGTTGGGCAGCGTGTAGGTCTCGGTCGCCGGCAGCTTGAACGGCTTGGGATCGGCGATCGGCGGCGCGGGCGGGAACTTGTCCTGGGCCAGGGCCGGCGTGGCGGCGAGCAACGCCACCGATGCGAGGAGCATGCGCTTCATCACTTGCCTCCCTTGGGCTGGGCGCCCGGCTCGACGACGTAGACCGAGCGGTTAGTCTTGCGGAGATATTCCTGGGCGGTCTTCCGGATCAGCTCGGGCGTCACCTGCGCGAAGCCCTGCTCGATCCGGTTCACCGCGGTGGGATCATTGTCGAACAGCGCATAGACCGCGAGCAGATCGACCAGGCCGACCCGGCCGCCCCCATCGATCGTGCCGTACAGGTCCGAGCGCATCTTGGTGCGGGCGCGCTGCAGCTCGGCCGCGCTGACCGGCTTCGCACGAAGCTCCTCGATCACCTCGTCCACTGCCTTGGTGATCTGCGCGGTGCTGTGGGTCGTGTCGTGGGTGAAGCTGAAGCTCCACAGCATCGGCCCGCGATAGTTGAACATGTTGCCGAGATCGCCATTGATCCCGCCCGAAAGCTCGCCGGCGATACCTGTATCGGTCACCAGCTTGCGGAACAGCCGGCTGTCATCGCCCTGGAGCAGGATCTGGTCGATCAGCCCCATCGCATACCATTCGGGCGTGCCGCGATCGGGCACGTGATAGCCCGCAGCATAGCCCGGCTTGGGCGCCAGCGCATCGACACGGCTCTTGAACTTCTCGGCGGTCTGGCGCGGCTCGGAAATGTCGGGCTGCTTGACCGGGGCGGCCGAGGGGATCGGGGTGAAATATTTCTCCACCATCGCGCGGGTCGCGGCATAATCGAGGTCGCCGGCGATCACGAGCACGGCATTGTTCGGCCGGTAGAACTCCTTGGAGAAGGCCTGGGCGTCGGGAACCGTCGCCGCCTCGATCTCCTTCAGATCGCCGTAGAAATTGTGGCTGTTGTACCAGTTGGTGTTGGCCAGCATCGGCAGGTCGATCCACGGCCAGGTGCTGTAGGGCTGGTTGAGGACGTTGACCTTGACCTCGTTGCCGACCACGCCCTGCTGGTTCTTGAGCACGACATCGTCAATCACCGGATTCTCCATCCGGTCCGCCTCAAGCCACAGCATCCGCTCGAGCGCACCCGAGGGGACGATCTCGTAATAGTTGGTGAAATCGAACCGGGTGGAGCCGTTGTTGACCCCGCCCGAATTGGTGATCGTGGTGTCGAACACGCCCTTGGGCGCGTGCTTCGATCCCTGGAACATCAGATGCTCGAACAGATGGGCGAAGCCGGTGCGGTCCCGCGGCTCCACGCGGAAGCCGATGCCGTAATAGACGCCGACCGTCACCGTCGGCGCGATCGTATCCCTGGTCAGGACGACGCGCAGGCCGTTGGGCAGCGTGAAATATTGCGTGTCGACATACAGCTTGCTCGCCGCGGCGGGCTGCGCCGCCTGGGCATGCGCGAGCGCGGGAAGCGCAGTCGCGGCCAAGGCAAGCGCGAGGCTCCATTTAGGCATCAATTCCTCCCCGAAGGATGAGTCGAAGGTGAGTTATTCCATCGGCACACCGCGATGGGAAGGGGTTTAGGGGGGCGACGTTCAAACGGCGCCCTGAGCCTATACCGATCCCCGGGGGGGGGGGGGGGGGGGGGGGGGGGGGGGGGGGGGGGGGGG